>DAOLFI010000631.1:0-3049 GCA_035326385.1 Niabella sp. | reverse complement strand
ATACCTGTTACCGGCAAAATACTGATAATATAATCCTGCCAGGTAACCGTTTAATAAAGAAGTAACCGGCTCTTTACTGGTTTGCCGCTCTTTTTCTATTTCTTTAATGCGTAGTGCAAAATTTTCCTCACGGTTTTCCTGCTGCAGCTGGGTAATATATATTAGGGCTTTAACAACCTGTGCGTCCTGCTTTTCTGCCTTTGCAGTAGTATAAATTTTCTTAACTGTTTCAAGTGCAGAAGCAGGTAAGCCTTTGCTGATATGGTCTTCCACTATTTTCCATTCCTGTCCGTAATTTTTTATTGTTTGTGCGCCTGATTGCATAGCTAATCCCGTTGTGCAGATGACTGTTAGTATAAATACCCTGAAGATTTTCATAATGTTTGTGATTAATAAGCAACTAAAACTTAGTATATAGATGCAATAATTATTAAAAATACATAAATACGGGCTTTTCTGTATTTTAGTTAAAATTTACGTTTATGAAAAAACAGCTGCTTTTAATTTTAGTGATAGGAATAATGAACACCCTTGTATATGGCCAAAATCAGTATGAAGCATAAAAGAGTAAGATGGAGCCATTTCTATGTAAGGACAGCGGCAGTATTTCTGTTTTTCTGTCATGCCGTATGCGGCTATTCGCAACATACTGATTCTGCTGCTTTTGTTAATGCAGCCTGGACGGTTACAAGAATAGCTAAGGGGGTTAAGTTATACAGGTATTCTTTTGCCGGAATTGGTTTGTTTGACACAACGGAAAATATCAGCTATATCAAAACAAGAAGAACATTGTTTTGCCGTCCTGAGTTTAGCATTGCTGCAGATGCCCAAACATTATATAAAACATCCGATTTTGCCCAAAAGAACAAAGCGCTTGCAGCTGTTAACGGTAATTTCTTTGACATTAAAAATGGTGGAGCGGTTGATTTTACAAAAGTGGATGGAACTATTATTAATGTCAATCGTAAAGGGAAAAGTGAAAAACTGGATTTTCACCAGAAAGCCGCAGTTGTCATTGATAAAGGAAAGTTAAGCATTAAAAAGTGGGACGGATTGGTGAATTGGGAAGAGTGGCTGACCGAACCGGATGTGATGCTGAACGGGCCGTTATTATTGTTTAACGGCGAGGAAGAAAAGCTGGATTCGGGCAGTTTTAATATAAACCGGCACCCTCGCACGGTTGTAGGTGTTACAAAGAAGGGAACGGTTATTATGCTTGTAGTAGATGGGCGCAGCCCTAATTCGGCCGGTATGAACCTTTTTGAGCTGACCAAAGTAATGCGTTGGCTGGGTTGTGTAAGCGCTATCAATTTTGACGGCGGCGGCTCTTCCGCTTTATGGGTAAAGGACCGGGGCATCATCAATTACCCTTCTGATAATAAAAAATGGGATCATGAAGGAGAGCGGAAAGTAGCGAATATATTGTATTTGAAAAGACGGAGATGATTTTTGTGGGTAAGCTGTGTGAAGCGTAGCATTCTCGCATTCACATTATTTATTCTATCGGCTTTGCCGATTTAAAAAGATGCAAGTTCTTTAACAATTATTATCTAACCAATTTCATTTCGGGTATACTCCCGTTTACCATTAATCTTCCTTCGGTTACTTTTTTTATTTCCTCCACGCTCACACCGGGAGCACGTTCTACCAAAACAAAACCTTCATCAGTAACGTCCACAACGGCAAGGTCGGTAACTATTTTTTTTACACAGCGAACTCCGGTAAGTGGTAGGGTACATGCTTTTAAAAGCTTGGGCTGGCCGTCTTTACTGCTATGTTGCATAGCTACAATAATATTTTTTGCAGAAGCCACCAGGTCCATCGCCCCACCCATCCCTTTCACCATCTTGCCTGGAATTTTCCAGCTGGCAATATCACCTTTCTCGCTTACCTCAAAAGCTCCCAGAACAGTAAGGTCTACATGGCCGCCGCGTATCATAGCAAAAGATGTAGCCGAATCAAAAAATGCTCCGCCAGGGTTCAGGGTTACTGTTTGTTTACCGGCATTGATCAGGTCGGCATCGGCTTCTCCTTTTTGGGGGAAAGGACCCATGCCCAGCATCCCGTTCTCCGATTGCAGAATCACTTCTATCCCTTCAGGGATATAATTAGCTACAAGAGTAGGGATGCCAATACCCAGGTTTACATAGTATCCGTCTTTTAGCTCCTGTGCAATGCGTTGTGCTATTTGTTCTTTTGTGAGGCTCATTTTTTTTATTTAGCGAGTGGTGAATAGGGAGTAGAGAATATTGAATAGTGAATAGGGAGTATGAGTAGGGAATAGGGTTATTTGTTTTCTAAGTTGCTGATCATTTTGCTTAACATTTTGAACACAGATTCAAGATATTCTTCAAGCTTCAGTATTTCATTCTTTAAATATTCAAGGATAGGCGATATCTCAATCTGGGTATCAACTTCAACCAGCGAGCTCCGGGATATTTCATAAAATCTTTTCTTTTCAGCCTTTGACTTCCTTGCCGACCCTTCTGCCAGGTTGCTGCATACAGAAATTGCTGCCCGCCGAAGCTGGCTAACCAGCACAAATTGTTCTTCCTTGGGGTATGTTTTTGTATGCTGATAGATTTCTTTTACAAGCTCTATGGAGAACTGATATACCTTTAAACTTTTGTGAGATAGTTGCAACATATTGTATAATTTTATATTTGGTGTTTTTAAAATGCCTTGTTATTCCTTTCTGACTATTTCCTACTCCCTACTTGCTATTTACTACTTATTAATGAATGAACTTTCTGTCAGCTTCTCAATCTTTTTCTCATAATTTCTTCCTTCAAAAATTCTTTGTACAAAAATACCAGGTGTATGTACCTGTGCCGGGTCGAGGCTTCCGGCGGGCACCAGCTCTTCTACTTCAGCAATAGTGATCTTTCCTGCCATAGCCATAGGCTGGTTAAAATTATTGGCTGTTTTGCGGTAAATAAGATTGCCCTGTGTATCGCCTTTCCATGCTTTGATAATGGCAAAGTCTCCGGTGATGGCATATTCCAGTAAATAAGGTTTCCCGTTAAACTCTCGCACCTCTTTCCCCTCT
>DAOLFI010000630.1:0-3049 GCA_035326385.1 Niabella sp. | reverse complement strand
TTTACCTGTAGCAATCCTCCAAAACTTGGACGCGTAAGATAAGGATTAGCGTTAGGATCGTTTTTAAATCCGGGTGGCATAACAGTTTCAGCTAGGCGAGGGTCGCGGTTGGCAAACATCTCTATAAAGTTCTTTTTATCATAATTGGCCTGCGATGTAAACGGAGTGCCGTTGTTCATTAAAAACTCATCGGCCAGGCCGGAGCTCAAACCCCATTGCCAGTCTAACACCACATGCGTGTTATTGGCAACCCCCTGTTCTTTATTATTCTTTTGCAGAAAGATCACTTCTTTATTAGACGACAGGTCAGCGCTGGAAAATAAAGCTCTGTAGCCTGCGGCACCGGTTCCGGTAATTTCAAAGCCTCCATTGCTCATTATATCCTGGGCGGCAGATACAGCCCGCTGCAGAAAGGTTTGTGCAGATGTCTGTAAACTCAATTCGCTATGGTATTTACGGTACGTGCCCTCGTGCAATGCAATTCTTGCCAGCAGCGTTAAAGCGCCCCATTTTGTTACATAAGTATTATTAGTACGGCTGGGCTGCACATTTGCTGCCGCAAACTCCAGATCTGCCATTATTGAATCCACAACCACAGAGCGCGGGTCTTTGCCCTTGTACAGCATGTCTTCATCCTTATTTCCTAAAGAATGAGAATACCAGGGCACATCGCCATAACGTTTTACCATCTTATAGTAAAAATCGGCCCTGAAAAACCTTGCTACACCAATGTAATGATTAATTGCAGCCTGGTCACCCGTTGTTTTCCCAACATTATCCAGCATGTAGTTAATATTCCTCAGCACACCCCAGGTATCTTTATTCCATACGCCCACAGTTCCCGGTGTAACGCCACCGCGGATCATGTTATCTACCTCGCTGCTGCCTGTGCTGATGGCAATATTGTCAGAAAACTTATCCAGTGTAAAATAGTTATTGGGCAGGCCGTAGTACACATCGGCCCAGGTAGCACGTAATTGCTGAAGGTATAAGCCATTTGTATAGGTCTCCAAGTCGGCAGGAGTATTAAAAAAGTCATTACTGGTAATGGCTGAAGGTGGCGTACGCTGTAAAAAATCTTTCTTACACGAAACGCCCAGTAAAATTGTTGCTATAAGTATAAATGAAATCCGTTTCATTTTAAAGTGTTTAGTACATTAAAAATTCAGGTTTAAGCCAAATGAAAAAGTACGCTGGAACGGATATGCCGCCTGTGGCCTGTTACCATCTCCTAATGATTCAGGATCCAGTTTTACTTTAATATGGGATATCTCAAAAATGTTTTCGGCACTAAAGTAAAAACGCACTTTGCTAAGGTTGATCTTTTGTAACAGGGCCTGCGGTAATGAATAGCCTAATGTTACATTCTTAACCCGCATATAGGCGCCATTTTGCAGGTACCTTGAGTTCGGTTTGGCTAAGGGTGACAGGGCATCTTCTGCAGTATAAGCGCGAACTGCAGGAAAGTATGCATTTGGATTTTCAGGGGTCCAGTGATCCAGGTTTAAAGTCGTTACATTGGTCCAGGGTTGTGCATATACGCCCCAAAAGTAAATATTGGAATTACCCGGATACCAGTCTCTTTTCCCAATGCCCTGCATAAAAACACGCAGATCAAAACCTTTCCAGCCGCCAGAAAGATCAATACCATATGGATAGCGCGCGCTCTTGTTACCAATGATGTGCATATCCCCGGGTTTGTCAAGCGTTCTTTCTCCAAAATCAATCACACCATCATTATTTAAATCCCCGAATTTGGGATCGCCTGCATAGAAATTATATCCCTGATCGTCTTCACCAAAAGCCCGCTGGTTGGGCGAATTGGCTACATCCTGGTCATCCTTAAAAAAGCCTGTAATTTCAGCACCCCATATTTCACCTATTTCTCTTCCTATATAATAGTTGTCATAAGTGTTTCCAAGATAATTAGTGGGGTTATCAAATTTTGTGATCCATGAGCGATTATCGGCCAGGGTAAAGGTAAGGTTGTACCAGAACGGGGAGCCGCCCAGGGATCCATTGTCTCTCCAGTTTAATCGAAGCTCCCAACCTTTGGTTTTAAGGTCCCCGTTATTCTCTGTGGGTGGGTCTGCGCCAAAAACAGCTGGAAGCTCCTGGCCCGGAATCAGCATATCCCTGGTATAGCGGGTATATTTATCGAAACTTAAAGACAATCTGTTCTTTAGCAAGGTAAGGTCTACACCAAAATTCACTGTTTCTATGCTTTCCCAGCTAAAGTTATCCGATACGGGCCTTGGACTGCTTACAATAGTTGGTCTGCCCGATCCTAATATAATACCCCCGGTTCCTTTGGGCAAAATGGGCAGATAGGGATACGCATCGTAATACGGGAAATCCCTTTTATAAGCGAAGGTTTGATTACCAAGACTTCCATAAGATGCTCTTAGCTTGAATACATCTAGCAAAAGCGCGTTTTTAACACTTACAAAAAACGGTTCGTCTGACACTACCCAACCTGCTGAAGCTGAAGGAAAGAACCCCCATCTTTTTCCTTCAGGAAAACGGGAAGAACCATCATACCGGCCATTTAGTTCCAGCAAATATTTTTCTTTAAAATTATATCCAACGCGGTAAAACAATCCCTGCACAGCCCAATTCTTAATCTGTTCGGTCTCAACCATCGTACCGGTGCTTAAATCGATGGATGGCAGCGAAGTAGAAATGAGGCCGTTTTTACGGGCAGAAAAATAGGCGTTATCATTATACTCACTATTAAACCCTACAAGCGTTTGCAGATAATGATCTCCAAAATTTTTATGGAAATCAGTATAAATATTATATACATTATACTGTATGGTTGTATTTTCATTTTGTGCCCAGGTATTGGAAAAAGTGTACTGCACCTGGCTATTAGGTCCTGTTTTATAAGGCACGGGGATATCGTGAGAACGGATGAGAGATGAACCACGCCTGAAGGTAGCTTCCGCATTAAAATCCCACACATCTTTTATTAAAGCTGCTTTAGCGGCAAACGTAGTTATATATTCATTCAGCTTATCCCTGCGCCTTCCACCTTCCTGTAAAGCTC
>DAOLFI010000629.1:0-3066 GCA_035326385.1 Niabella sp. | reverse complement strand
GCAAGACCCTATGCGTGTGAGCCTGCCAACAAAAGGTGTATATGCCGAGTCGGTAATGGGTAAATGCACTTCCTGCGAAGAAAAAGATGAAAGCAGGTTCTGGCGCTGGGAAGAGTCGCCTATACCCGACAGTCCTACTACTCCTATTTTACCGATCAATACCGATACCAGAAGGGCCGATCCCGGTAATCTGCAGGCAAAAGATTTTCCCCAACCTGTAGTAAACATTCAAAACGCACCGGCAGCTCCCGACCCCACAGGTTTACAAAATATATTGGAACTTATGGGTAAAAGTGATGCTTTCCGTGATCTTACCGGGCTGAGTCAAAACCAGCTTAATGCCCTTGCCACTTTCCAAAAAACAATGGACACCGCACAGTCATTTGGTAAAGAAGCCGCTGAGCTGGCCAAGGCTGCTGCAAAACTGGATATGATAAAAGATGCCAATAAAAGCGGCATACTTCCTACTGCAGATGCCCAGGAGGAAGCTAAAAAAGCACTTGACACTACTAAGGCTGATCAGGAAAGTAAAGAACAGGAAAGAGAAGAAACCCAAAAAGACACCGACCAGATAAACGAAGCCAAACAAAAAGGCCAAATTGACGAAGGACAGTCTAAGGAAATGACTGAAGACAGAATAAGAAAAGGACAGGGCACCACCAAAACGCCTTCCAAGCCCAAAGGCGGAAAAAATAAATACAACCTCATCCTGAATATGAAGAACATGAACGGCGGGCCGCTTGTGGGCAGCTTCCTGCTAAACTATGGTGCAGTAGTTGATGATATTGTAGAGATCTCTTCTTCATCCATTTTCCGTACAACAATAGAGCTCGACAGTTCCAAAGACAATATTCTTGAAATAAAGGGAACACCCGGAGAAGCCGGTGCATCCAGCGCCGATCCTGATTTCTATTATCATTTCGCTACAGCGGGCATTACGATCGGCAACAGTACTAATCTCAGTTTTGATGTGTTGCAAACCCGCCAGAAAAGAGAAATCACAACAAGCTCAGAACATACAACTGCACAAGTGGTAGAGCGCGCAGTAGAGAAGGAAGTATCAATGCTTTCAGGCTTCAACATTACCGATGGTACACTCCTTAGTAATATCAGATCAATAATTTCCGCAACGCTGGCAGCAGAAAATGCTACATCGGCATCTTCTTCATCTTCTACCTCTACATCTCAGAGTGTTACTTACAGTTACTTTATTCCTTCCAGGAGACTCAAGATCGTTCAAAAAGGAGTGAATTATATAGACGTTAACATTGATGAGGACTAAAAAATAAAAATGATAACAGCATATTTAAGGCTCTGTACAGAAAAATATGGCAGGATAAAGGGCGCTGCCTTTAAGACGGGGCAGGAAGGTGATATCGAAGTTATTGCAGTCGATCACGGGCTTTTTTCCCCAAACGATCCTTTTACCGGACAGGTTACAGGAAAGCGGCAGTACTTGCCGCTATCTATCCTGAAAGAAACAGATATGGCAACTCCCATACTTCACCGGTTACTGATAGAGCATGTTCTTATCAAACAGGCAGATATTATGTTCTACGGAAACTCTCAGACAGGAAGGTTCGGTTCAGGTGGTTTGGATACCAATATCTACACTATAACATTATACAATGCGTTTGTTTCTAGGATAGATTTTCAGATGCAAAACAACAGGGAAAACGAAGAGAACCTCCTGCCGATGAAAGAACAGGTATCTTTTGTGTACGAAGCTATAAACTGGTTGTGGACAGATGGCAATATAAATGTCAGGGACAGCGTCAATGCTTCTGTCTGACAACTACAAACTGTTAAAGCTACGCCTATAAAAAGAAGCGATCCTGGTTTAAAAGCAAAACCCATACAAAAAATTTTCATACCAAAGGCAGCCCGGACTCCAGGACTGCCTTTCAAATAGCCGGGGTTTATTATTCAAACTCCGATCTCTGCATAAAATATTATATTAAAGATTGAATAGAATGGCATTACTGGATTTTACTCTTTAACAACCTGGATTGTTTTGCTGTATTCGAAGCTGCCGTCTTTATCTACCTGCTTTATGCGTACAAACAATACACTTTCCGGCGCAACAGGTTGCACCTCTTTCTTCTCACAGGCAAAGACCAGGAGCAGGCTTGCAAAAGCCGATAGCAGCAAAATCTTTCTTCTCTTTTTTTCCTTAAAGGGAAATGCGCTAAATAACAGGATAACAGCTACGCTAACACCGGGCAGCAGATCGTTCAATGAAGCAGAGAAGCTATATTTTAAAACTGTTGAAGAATTGCCGCTGTCAGCAAGGCTTTTGGCACTTCCGATGGTAACAAAGTTTACACCATCCACAGAGGCTTCTATTTCAAAATGATCGTTGCCGGTTTCGGTAAGGGTTGTCCAGTTTACACTAAGCCGGTTGTCCGATACCGCTGCTGTAATATCGCCAAAATGCACAGGGAGGGCGCTTCCATCGGCAAATACAAAAAAACCGCTGAACCGGTACACATTAAAGCTCACACTCCAATAACCCGGCTCAAGGTTGCGGGCGAAATGCCATTTAATATCCATATCTTCCGGGTCAATGATCCTTAAACCGTTTTCGTAAGTACCCGGCAGGCCTGTGCCATTGGTACTGCTACCATAAAACTGGTGTATGCGTATACTGGCAATGTTGGCATCATCATTGGGCCCGGTAGGTAAATGATCTGCTTTAGTTCCCACAGCTGCATTATACGCATCAAACTCTTCCTGGGTAAAGTAAAGCGTAAGTTTCGCTACCGGACTGGTATTGCCTATAATTTCGGTAACCGGGCCTACCTGGTAATGCCTGTTTACATAATGCCTGTCGGAGAATTTATTACTGTTTTCAAAAAACACTTTGGTGCGTACTTCTCCGTATAACATGCCACCCGGCGCCGGCTGTATTGCAGCCATGGCATAGGAGCCTACAACGATAGCTGTGCTGCCACCATACACAAAGGTTGAAAAGTAGGGTCCGCTAAAACTGAGGCCGTCAGCTAAATAATTTGCCGATGGAGGAATGGCGGGTAATTTGTACTCCTTAGCCCCACAATCTTCGAT
>DAOLFI010000628.1:0-3067 GCA_035326385.1 Niabella sp. | reverse complement strand
CCTTATCCCCATTCATTTTCCCCTCGTTTATTAGTGAATGCTGCAATTCTTTTATTGTTTTAGTGATTATTTCCTTGTTCTTACATTTTAAAATTATTACGCCCCAATCCTTACTGCTGCGCGCCTTTAGGGGTTGGGGATTTAAGGAGCTCCGACAATACCGCCTGGGCAGCCCATACCCTGTTCCCTGCTTCCTGTGTTACAATGCTGCTGGAACTGTTTAATATCTCATCACTCAGCTCTACATTGCGGCGAACGGGTAAACAGTGCATTACTTTGGCATTATTGGTCAATTTCAGCTTTTCCTGTGTAAGCATCCATTCAGGCTCGTTGCTGTAAATTTTTCCATAATCATTATAGGTGCTCCAGTTTTTCACATATACATAATCTGCATCTTTCAACGCCTCATCCTGGTTATATATAATGGGCGCATTACCGGTAAACTTTTTATCCAGCTCATAATCTTCAGGATGGGTAACTACAAAATCCACTTCGCCCCAGGCATTCATCCATTGTGCAAAGCTATTAGCTACACATTGTGGTAAAGGCTTTACGTGCGGTGCCCAGGTAAGCACTACTTTAGGTTTATGCACCTGTTTAAAAGTTTCCTTAATAGTAATTACATCAGTAAGACTTTGTAAAGGATGGAGCGTAGCGCTTTCAAGGCTTACAACCGGTAGTCCCGAATATTTTATAAACTGGTTAATGTACAGCTCACTGTAATCATCTTCCTTATTTACTAAAGAGGGAAATGTACGGATGGCCAGGATATCGAAATACCTGCCAAAAATGGGGGCTGCATCTTTTACATGTTCTACTGTTTTGCCGCTCATAATGGCTTCTTCTTCAAACTCAAGCTGCCAGCCCTCGCTGCCTACATTAAACACGATGGCTTCCATGCCCAGGTTCTGCGCAGCTATTTGTGTGCTTAGGCGGGTGCGCATGCTGGGATTCAGAAACAAACAACCGATGCGTTTATCTTCACCCAGCTTTTTATCAATAAAAGGGCTAGTTTTATAATCTAATGCTTTTTGCGCTAAAGCATTGATATCTGTTACATCGTGCGCGCTGATAAATGTGTTGCTTTTAAGTAATGACATTTTTATAATAAGCTGTTTAAAAGTCCGTAATAGTCCAAATTCCGTAATTGATTATTTTCATTTTTAAAGTTACTACTAAGAGTACCTTGTTTATTTGTTCTACATCGCTTTATTCTACAGGTTTTATTTGAGCCATTCGGCTTTCTTATTCCTTTGTCAACTCCTTCTCTCATCCATACTTTCAATCACTGGTTGATCCATTGTTTGCTGCTATGTAAAAAACTGTATCAATAAAAAACAGCTTTTCCGTATTTATTATTACATTTTCATCGTGCATATCTTCTAATATCAGCCCATACTCTTTATGATAGTAATCCTGACGTTTCGTATTTTCAAATCCATTATATTCCAGAAACGACCGGATGTCCTGAAGCCTGGCTTGCCCGTCAGCTATAATAAACGGCTGTTTTACCACGGCATACAGTACATCGGCTTTCTTTATGAAGCCAAGAAAATTGTATGCGGTATCGGGGAAAAAAAGATTATGCAGCATAACACTATTAAAATATTCCAGCCATGTAGCATAATACACGGCATCATTTGTTTTGATTACATGCGTGCCACTTTCTTCAAGATATACTTGCGACTCTCCACCCCTTGTTAAATAGTGAGATGGTAACTGATTTACCCATAGGTTATACCCCTGTGCAAATTCTTTTAAGCAGTGTTCCTGCTCTTTTTTGATGATGAGCTGACCTTCGAAGTTTTTTTTAACCGTCTTACCTGTACTAAAGCCTGCGCATAAGTAATTGCGGGCTGCTGTGCAATTATCTGCTGTCCCCTCAATGCTGCTTCCGTTAAGGATATGTGCAAGTTTTCTTTTGGTATCATCATTGAACATTTTGCATAAAATTACGAAAAACCATTTTACCGCATATTTACCTTTAACCGTATTTCAACTAAATGCGTTATGTATTGATGACTACTTTTTAATCATTATTGGCTACTCTGCCACCACAGCAAATGCTTCAATCTCTTCTTTTACTGCATCAATAAACATTTCAGCATCTTTCTTTTTTAATGCCAGTGAAGGCAGCAGCCTTATTACATTAGGTTTTGCCTCGCCGGTAAAGATCTTCTGATTCAATAAGAGGTTCTTCTTTAACGCAGCTATTTCTTCAGGTACATCAAAACCAATCATGAGACCACGGCCACGTACATTTTGCAGCTCGGGAATTTTGTTCAGCTCATCACGTAAATATTTACCTATCATGGTAGCATTGCCCATCAGCTTTTCTTCCTTCATTACTTCTAATACCGCCAATGCTGCAGCACAAGCCAGGTGGTTACCGCCAAATGTAGTACCCAGTTGGAAATGCTTAGGCTGGATATGCGGCGCAATAATAATCCCGCCGATAGGAAAACCATTTCCCATGCCCTTGGCCATGGAATAAATGTCTGCATTTACTCCGGCAAAGTCATGGCTGAAGAATTTACCGCTTCTGCCATAACCACACTGAACAGCATCTGCAATATAAACAGCGCCATATTTATCGCATAAAGAGCGAATTAATTTTAAGAATGATTCGCTGGCTACATTAATACCTCCAACGCCCTGTATTCCTTCTATAATTACCGCAGCAATTTCTTTTCCGTGCCGGGCAAAATGTGCTTCCAATGCATCTTCATCATTAAACGGGAGGAAATCCACGTTATCCGTTTCATTGACCGGCGCTATGTAATTCTTATTATCTGTAGCAGATACTGCTAAGGATGTGCGGCCGTGAAAGGCTTTCTTAAATGCTACCACTTTTTTCCGTCCGGTATGGAACGATGCTAACTTTAAGGCATTTTCATTAGCCTCTGCACCTGAGTTGCACAAAAACAAACTATAATCTTCCTTGCCCGAGACTTCGCCTAATTTTTTTGCCAGTTCTGCCTGTAAAGGGTTTTGTATAGAATTTGAATAAAAAGCAATTCTTTCCAGTTGTTCTTCAATGCGTCGTACCCAATGCGGATGCGTATGG
>DAOLFI010000627.1:0-3071 GCA_035326385.1 Niabella sp. | reverse complement strand
TGCAGTAGGATCCCAGGAGGCTTCGTTGGGTTGAGAAGGACTATTTCCTTTAGCAATTTCTGCTTTTACCTGTTCTATAGTAGGTTTGGTTTTCCAGAAATCAGCATTCATCAGGGTATTGGTTTCTGATGGCTGCGCTATGGCACTAAAGGAAGCAAGGGTTAAAAATGCGATTAATGTATGTTTCATTTTTTAGTATTTAGATATTAGTACTTAGACCTTAGATAATAGTACTTAGATTTTGGACGATTTTAGTCAGTGTTCATGCCTAAAACAGGTTAACTTTTTTTAAAATATCCAATTTCCAATACGCAATAATCCCCGCCTGCCCGTCCGATCAGGCGGGGATTGTTGATTATTAACTTGTAAAGTTTTTAATTTAAAATTCAATATTTAACATTTAATATTTTCATGAACCATCAACCATGAACTAATATGCAAAATTAAAAGTTTGGCACTCCCGGTATTTACGAAATGCGGAAATTATATGCTCTTTATAAAACTGCAAAAGAAGCCGTTGTACATACGGCCTCTTTTGCAGTTATTATTTTTTAATGCTATTAGTACGCTCCAATATAGAAGCTACCGGACTGATTTTTAAGCTTAGCTCCTTTTGTGATCTGCTTGGTTTTCCAGTTGATCAAATACAGGTTACCATCAACACCATTAGGAGTCATAGGAACATAGGCATAATCACCTGCAACACCAATATTCTGGAACTGACCAAATGTACCGGTTATTGCAGTCACACCAGTTGCAGCATTTGCTGACCGTCCCGAATATCCTATATCCGTTTGATTATCTGTTGCCAGTTTAGTAGCTGTTTTAGCATTCAGATCTATTAAGGCAATATATCCGCCGTTTACACCGGTTTCAGTGTACAATACCACACCAATACCGTCTTTAATATATCTCCAGGCTCTGATTGCAATACTATTGCCGGCACCTAAAGCTGTTTTCAGATCAAAATTGTAGCTGTTATCATATTCATTTGTTGTACCGCTAATACGTAATATCTGGGATCCGGATGTTGCTGTAGCCTGGTAAACATGTCCGTCTGCTCCAACATACTGTGTCATGGTACGGTAAGAGTTATTATTTACCTTACTAACAGCAGGGTCTGCATAAATTAATTGGGGGTTGGCCAATGACGGATAGTCTACAACCAGCGTAGCAGTACCCAGCTCTCTAACACCGGAGCTCCAGGTTTGATTACCGGAAGAGTTAACAGTAGATTTTTTGGTTGGATCTGTTCTTGATAAACTACACCCGATCAAAACTTTGTTCTTTGCTGCATTCAATACCGGCACATCAATACGTCCGATTTGATAACCAGCCTTTGTTTGTGCTGCGGTAAACGGAATCGTGAACTCTGTCTGGCGTGTGATCTGGGGATCGTTCAGGTCAAGTACTGCTATTTTTGCTGTACTTTTTACATCAATAAAATCAGCACCCGCGCCTGCTCCCGAAGCTTCAATAGTGGCCGATGCATATACACCTATGCCAATGCCTTCTGCGGCTACTACCCAACGGGGAGCTGATCCCAGAATAGGTTCGGTATCTACTTCTTCACGGGTATCATCAAAGTTACCTCCTCCGTTTACCCTGTATTTGTTGAAGATGCCACCGTCATTTCCTACATATTGAATATTGTAAAGAAAATTTCCATTTACAGAACCCTGTAAACGGGCAGTACGTTGAGATCTTACTCCATATCCATTGTTGCCAACGTTTACTTCAAAACTTTGATCAGTTGCCTGCTGAAGCGTAATCGCATAGGCCTTTGTACCACCATTCCCTGCGCCACCCTCATCGTCAGGAAAAGCTTGTGTTAAGGTAATATATTTCCTTTCCCATATATCGGGGCCTGATACCTGGGTATCGTTGGAAGGCCCGTCATTTTTTTGACAACCGGCTAAAGTACCAATAACCAGTACAGCGCCAAACATCGAATTTTTTAAGATATTACTTTTCATGTGCTTATTTATTAAAATTGTTAATTGTATAGTTTAATTTAATATAAAAGGCTCTTCCCGGTTTTTGAACACCAAAGTTGTCATACACTTCCGCATTAAAAATATTCTTGGCATCCAGGCTCACCACCAGTTTCCCCTGGGGAAAACGATAATTCGCTCCTATATCATGCACAAATTGGGTAGGCGTGGTAAACCATTCAGATTCTATCCAGATGGTGCTGAAGGGTGCTACATAGCCCATATTGTAATACAGGTTCAAAACCGAACGTTTTTGGAAAATATTGTTCAACCGATATTGTATATTGCTGTTTATGGTAAAGAACGGCTCATTAGGCACCTGCCGGTCATACAACGTATGGGGGTTTCCGCGTTCGTCCAGCTTTACCTTGAACAGGGAGTTGAATTTTGAGAGATTGACCATTGCATTCAGCTTATTATCGTATATATAGTTGATCTCTCCTTCAAAACCTACCGACTGTGTTTTGGACAGGTTCACAAACTGGCTAACCTGTATATCTTCTATCTGGTTCTCACGGCCTTCAATAACCGGATCAACTCTGGTTTGCAGCATAATTTTATCGTACCCGTTTCTCCAGAAGGCATTTCCGTACAATGACCATCTGTGTTTGGAGGATCGCGAAATATTATATCGTGCTCCCAGGTTGTAATTAACAGCCATTTCCGGCTGAATGTCCGGGTTGGGTAACAGGTTATTTTCCGGTTCACCGTAAATATGACGCTCCGTAGGCATGATAAAAGATTTTTCCGCCGACACGATCAAAAAACCGTTGGTTATTGCCTGGTAAGAAAGCGTTCCGCCAAAACCTTTGTTGTCTCTTTTAGCCCTGTTTTTTTCATAAGTCATCACTCCACCTGCTTCGCTCAGGGGTATTCTCTGGTCTGTGATGTAGGTAGCATATTTACCGAAAATATTAGTTCTTAGTTTTTCATTAAAAAGCTCTGATTCATAATTCAGCGCCCAGATATTGGTGGTCAACTCATTTTGCGTGATCCACCTGCTTCTTGCAGGATTCAGCAGGTCTTTGTCGTCCCTGTTAGATCTTTCGAATTTGTGATTCAAAGAAACGCGGTGAC
>DAOLFI010000626.1:0-3081 GCA_035326385.1 Niabella sp. | reverse complement strand
CTGTTCCGCTCAGGGTAAATTTCTGCTGCGCATATCCAACAGAAAACAACAGGATCAGTAAAAATGAAAAAATTAACCGCCTCATTACTTAAACAAGGCGAAAGATAAACGATAAAAGCGAGAAGCGTAAAAGTTTAATATTTTTTTAAGCAACAGGCTATATTAGTCTATAACGGTGTATAAAATTTTCCGCTGAAAGACCCCAGCCACAACACCAAGCCTCCCTCTTATTCCCTCAAAGAGGGAATTCAAAGGAGAGAGGAGTAAAATCGCGAAGCATATGTTATGCCCCGTCTATTGTGGTAAAGCTCCAGGTTCTTTTAAATTCCTCTTTCGGCGCAATCCTGTTGATGCCTTCCTTATCTGCCAATTGCTGATCAGCAGTTACACTGTCTGCAATACCGCACCAGGGCTCTATACAAACAAAATCTGCATTTTTTGCCGCCCATATACCCAGGTAAGGAAAGCCGGTAAAGTCAAACTCAAATCCTTTTCCCGATTTTCCGGATAATAATTGTACACTATTACTATTGAGGCGCTTCAGCACCAGGGCATCTTTATAAAAAAGCGCTTTAGTTAACGGAATACGGTCCGTGTTCTCTAAAAAAGGAACAGGTTCGGCTTCTAATAAGCCGTCAGCCCTCACAGGCCATTTTCCTGTATCTTCCTGCTGAGAGAATTGCAGGTAATAATCCTCATATAGCTCCCCTTCCAATAAAGGTACCCGAAATGCAGGGTGCCCTCCTACTGAGAAATACATATCATCTTGCCCGGTATTTACAACGCGATAGCTGACCGATAATGTATTCCCTGCAATGGCATAATCAATGTAAAACTGAAAACCGAAAGGATATTTTGCTAAAGTATCCTTATTGCTTTCAAGCAAAAAGCCAAGCCGGTCAGCTGCCTGCTCATACAGCCGGAACTCCATGTCCCTGGCAAACCCGTGCCGTGGCAACTGATAAGATTTACCCTGAACATAATACGTATTCTCTTTCAATGCTCCCACAATGGGGAAAAGCACAGGCGAATATTTTCCCCAAAATGCTGCATCCCCGCTCCACATATATTCCTGGCCGGTAACAACATGACTGATGCTTTGCAGCTCGGCCCCCTGGGATGCCACTCCTATCTTTATAAATGCATTTTGTATTGAATACATAATAATTTAGAGAATTTCAGCACTTTTTGTGCAGTTGTATAACTATGATAAATTTCACGAAATAAGACCTCACCCCCATACAAAGGGGTATAACAAATCTCCCTTTTTTATGTGTTTATACCATCGCCCGGAGGATAGAATGAGATACATAAAAGTATCGACTCACTATTAACTATTCACCGCCCTACACCCCGCTAAAAATAGTAAAACCACCATCTACCGCAATATAGGTACCATTTACAAAAGTAGACGCATCGCTTAACAGCCAGATCAACGCCCCTGTTAATTCATTGGGGTTACCAAATCTTTTATAGGGCGTGCTGCGTATTACTTTCTCTCCCCTGTCAGTAAAGCTTCCGTCTTCGTTGGTCAGTAACCGTCTGTTCTGTTCGGCAAGGAAGAAACCAGGCACCAAAGCATTCATTCTTAATTTATCGCCATACCTGTTGGCCATTTCCACCGCAAACCATTTAGTGTAGGCTTCAATGGCTGTTTTGGCAAGGCTGTAGCCCAAAACCCTTGTTACTGCAGCATGAGCAGCTACAGATGATATATTTACAATGCTCCCGGTTTTTGCTGTTTCGGCAATAGCTTTTCCAAAAACCTGCGTAGGCAGTAAAGTACCAAACAGGTTTAGGTCCATTACCTGCTTTAATGCATCCATGTTCAGCTCAAAAACATCTTGCTCCGGCTGTACAACAGCGCCTGGCTGATTGCCACCGGCTGCATTTACCAGGCCATCTACCTTACCGTATTTTTCTATTACTGTTTTGCAGGCACTTTCAAGCTGCTCTTTATTCAATACATCTGCCACCAAAGCAATAGCTTTACCCCCTGAGCTTTCAATTTCAGCTACCCGCTCTTTTGCAACAGCCTCATTACGGCCTAAAATGCCCACCACAGCACCCTGAGCGGCTAAAGCATTCACAAAAGAATGGCCCAGTACGCCTGTAGCGCCCGTAACTATAATCACTTTATCTTCAAGGGAAAATTTGTTGCTACTCATAATTTTTTATATACGGTTTACAATGGAACTTACCAGCGATAAAGGTAAGGAATACTTTTTCTATAATCCTGAAGAACAATGCGGTTAACTTAAGACATCAGTATAATTGCAGGTAATAATATACACAACAGCGAAATGCAAAGTGCGAGGCGAGGGCGACTCGCATAGCTAAGTCTGTCCCCCTTTCTCCCCTTTTAAAATACCATATAGCTCATACAACTATATGATCAGGATCATTTTTAAAAAATACGGTTCCCGGTAGCTTTGCGTCCAACAGGTCTATTATATTTATCTCAGGCAGGATGTTCAGAAAAACAACACTTTTATCACCGGCAGGCTCTTTTGATGCCCTGCTGGCCGGCATAGACGCCGGTGCGGATGCTATATATTTTGGCGTGGAGCAGCTGAATATGCGCACCTGCTCCACCCCCCCTTTTACTATTAAAGATATTGCCGAAGTAGCGGAACGGTGTCAAAAACAGGGTGTCAAAAGTTGCATCACTTTAAATACCGTAGTATATGAGCATGATCTCAGGTTATTGGATCATATACTGAAGGAGGTGCAACAGCGCGGCATTGATGCGGTAATAGCTTCAGACTTTGCAGTGATTGAGCAATGTAACCGCATGGGTATTCCTTTGCATATCTCCACCCAGGCTAATATCAGCAATGTGGAAGCTGTAAAATTTTTTGCCAGGTTTTCTGATGTTGTAGTGCTGGCCCGGGAACTTACGCTGAAACAGGTAGAAAATATCTGTAAAGAGATTGTACGCAAAGATATCCGTGGCGTATCGGGCGAATTACTGAAAGTAGAAATTTTTGGTCACGGTGCGCTTTGTATGGCAGTTTCGGGCAAATGCTACCTGAGCCTGCATACGCAAAATGCATCGGCCAACCGCGGGGCCTGTGTACA
>DAOLFI010000625.1:0-3087 GCA_035326385.1 Niabella sp. | reverse complement strand
GGACTATTGGTAAAATCCTGGACAGTAATTTTTCCGGTTTGCATATTAAATAGAACTTTAAATGTTTAGCTTGTTTGTTTTATTTTGATCCGTACATCGCCAATTACCGTTTGCAGTTCTTCTGGCCCTGTGAAGTTAAGTTATCCTGAAAATTTTGGAATATAAGTCCCATCGCTTATATTAGTTATCTGTTACAGATCATATAAAGCATTTGAGGTCTTGCTGCATGTAATGTAATTAAAGCAACAGGCAGGTAAAGTGGCTTAGGGTCTTTAAAGCCAATAAAAGATTGGCGCGAAGGATTTACTTTTTAAAAATTTGCCTGTGTGCTGTATGATTGTCTTTGTTTGATTTAATTTGTACCAGTGAAACGTATTCAGATCTATAAATACTGCCAGGTAGGTTGCGGGTAAAGTATCAGCTGCTTCAGGTAGTATAACAATAAAAAAACTAAAAATATGCACATGAAAAGCTTTGTTTTATCCGTCTTTTTACTGTTGGCTTTTGTTACGGTGGAGATCAATGCCCAGAAAAAAGAAGCCCGGGAACAATATACTGATTATGTAAATTCTCTCATCGGCTCATTAGGAGATGGTCATGTATTTGTAGGGGCTAATGTGCCATTTGGCGGTGTACAGTTGGGGCCGGTAAATATCATGCAGAAATGGGATAAGCAAAATGGCTGGGGCTGGTGCAGCGGCTATAATTATAAAAGCGAAGAAATATTAGGATTTACTCATACCCATTTAAGCGGCACTGGTATTGGAGACCTGAACGATCTTTTGCTGCTGCCTGCAACAGGTCCCGTACAAATACGACCTATGCAATTCGGCAATGAACAGTCAGGATATGGTGCCTTTTTCTCACATGCAAAAGAAAAGGTAAGCCCGGGCTATTATGAAGTGCAATTAGATAAGTATGGTGTAAAAGCTGCATTAACGGCAACGGAGAGAACAGGCTATCATCAATATACCTTTCAAAAAACGGATAATGCGCATATTTTAATAGATCTTGGCTTTGCAATAGGATGGGATAGTCCTTATGATGGCGTTATCCGCCGTACAGGAGATCATACCATTGAGGGATACAGATTCTCGAAAGGATGGGCTGCGGATCAGCGTTTTTATTTTACGCTCCGGTTCAATAAGAAAATAAAAGCCATTGATTTTTATAACGACAGCTTAAAAGTAGCTGATCAGCCTAATGAAGTGCAGGGCGCAAGATCAAAAGCTGCAATACATTTTGATGTTGTGCCAGGAGAAAGCGTTGATGTTCAGGTTGGCATGTCTGCAGTAAGCGAAGCTAATGCTGCGTTAAATATAGACCGGGAGATAGCAGCAAGGTCTTTTTCTGCGATCCGGAATGAAGCTAAAGAAAAATGGAACAAAGCATTGTCTGCTATTACCTATGAGGCAGATGAAAAACAAAAAATAATATTTTATACAGCGCTTTATCATAGTCTGTTTGCTCCCAATATTCACGATGATGTCAATGGCGATTACCTGGGCGCTGATTTAAAGCCTTATAACCAGCGGCAGGATAAATATGCAGCTACCAATTACACTAACTTTTCCCTGTGGGATACTTACAGGGGGCTGCACCCGCTAATGACCATTATACAGCCGCAGCGTGTAAACGAATGGGTGAATAATTTTTTAAACATTTATAAGCAGCAGGGCAAGCTGCCTGTATGGCATTTGCATAGCAATGAAACCAACTGTATGGTAGGTTATCCTGCTATTCCTGTTATAGTAGATGCTTATTTAAAGGGATTCCGGGGATATGATGTAAACCTGGCTTATGAAGCTGTTAAACAAAGCACGATGCAGCAGACAGATGGTATACAGTATATACAGCAGTTAAAATATATACCTGCAGATAGCGTGCTGGAATCTGTTGCCAAAGCGCTGGAATACGCCATAAGCGATTATGCAGTTGCACAAATGGCCGAAGCAATGGGAAAAAAAGAGGATTATGCTTATTATATGAAACGGGCAGGCTTATATAAAATGTATTATGATACTACTGTGGGTTATATGCGCGGCCGTATGGCCGATGGCAGCTGGCGTACACCTTTTGATCACCAGGAAGCCGTGCACCGTGATCATGACTTTACAGAAGGAACTGCCTGGCAGTACACCTGGTTAGTGCCACAGGATGTGAAAGGACTAATAAAACTGCTGGGAGGTGAAAGTATTTTCAGTAAAAGGCTGGATACTTTTTTCAGCACTCCTGCCAATCTGGGCCCGACAGCATCGCCTGACGTATCGGGACTCTACGGACAGTATGCCCAGGGCAACGAGCCCAATCATCATATAGCCTATTTATATGCCTATACAGGAGAGCAATGGAAAACCGCGAAACTGACGAGGGCGCTTACCGACAGCTTTTTTACGGTTAAGCCCGATGGCCTTTGTGGTAATGATGATATGGGCGAAATGAGTACCTGGTATATATTATCAGCATTAGGTTTTTATCCTGTAAGCCCTACCAAAGGTGATTTTGTATTTGGGTCGCCCTTAATGAAGAAGGCAACAATCAGATTACCGGGCAATAAGCAGTTTGTGATCAATGCTGTAAACCAGTCAGAAGATAACATCTATATTCAAAAGATTACATTGAACGGAAAGCCTTATACCAGGAGCTATCTGAAGTATAAGGATATAATGAGTGGCGGTGTGCTTACCATTACAATGGGCAAAAATCCTTCCTCATTTGGAAAGGATAAAAAGGACCGCCCCATATAAAAATAAATGAAATGATGCTGTCAAAAGGAGGGCCCGCCTTAAGCTCATTGAAATGACAAGAAGCGTTGTCAGGCAGTCCCGATGGCTATGCCAATGACGTATTCAATAACATATAAGCAACGAGCTTATTACAACTTTATGTTTTTCCACCTTTTTCTTGATAAAAAGGTGGAGCCAAAAATCAAGGCTATGAAAAAATTTGCTAAAATGATTTTGTAAACCTAAACCCGCCAAACTGGCTCCGCAGATTCTAATAATCACTTAGTTCCCACGGGCTCAGACAGTGGCGGCTTCTTAACGGCTTACAAAATCATTTTCTTAACGCAATTTTTTCAAGGCC
>DAOLFI010000624.1:0-3088 GCA_035326385.1 Niabella sp. | reverse complement strand
GGGACAAACCTGTTATGAATGGGAACAGTCGGTGGATGCGGTTAAAGATGGGGGAATAAGGCTTTGCTATATCCGTACAGGTATCGTACTAAGTATTGGTGGTGGTGCTTTAAAGGAGTTTTTAAAACCGCTGAAATACGGTGTTGCTGCTGTGCCGGGCTCAGGAAAACAAATGGTCAGCTGGATACATATAGATGACCTGGCAGCACTTTATATAGAAGCCATGAAAAATACGGCTTACGAAGGGATATACAATGCTGTAGCTCCACATCCTGTGTGTACCAGGCGCCTGGTAACAACTTTGGCAAAAGCCGTCAATGGAAACCTTTATATAACTCTTCCTGTTCCGGGGCAGGTATTAAAAATAATACTGGGGGAAATGAGTATTGAGGTTTTAAAAAGTACTACGGTAAGCAGCCAAAAAGTGCAGGATAGCGGTTTTAAGTTTACCTACCCGGATGTTGACAGTGCCATAAGGCAGATTGTTGGTTAGAATTATTACGCAAAAAGTGCAAAAGAGAATTTCTTAATCTTGCTTCCTTCCCCGAAGAGGTGAGATTTTCCAGTAAAAAATGGACATCCTATGCAAAACCAACGTCAAAGTCCTTATGATCCGGATGCCACACACTGCTAAAATCGCCGATTACAGCCATATTATTTTCAAAATCAAGTTTTGGGATCTTTAACAGTTCCACGTCTTCCTGCTTTACTTTCCGGTATATAGGATGCATAGTGCCTCCTGTAACTCCGGCAGGTTTGGAAGGATCGTATTGAAACTGAGGATCAACCAGTGTGCCGCGTGGATACATAATACCCGGAACACCCTGCCCCCTCAAATCCATATTTTCCGGGTGCTTAAGTCCAAGCGTATGGCCATATTCATGGGCTGCGGTGGTAGAACCCTTGTATAAATTTTCCAGTTTAAAATAGCCGGTGTTACAGCCAAGCCCATCTACGAAAGAAATATTGCCGTGGGCAAATTCTTCGATGCGGAAGTAATTATTGCGCGGATTATCGTTAGCCAGTATTTCTTCCGGTTGGATCAATAGCTGATGTGCAGCAGTGATGCTGAACCGAACAAGATAATAATCATGATGGAAGGCAATAACTGCCTGTGGCTCGTTCCACATTGTTTCAATTTCGTCTCTTATCTCTTCAGTAATGATGGCATCTGCCGCATTACCATAAGTAATAATATGCGAGCAGATAGTAATTGTTTTGGATGATGTCTGGATCTCGGCCGTTCCCATAATTTTTATTTTAATAAAGGTTACTGTTGCAGCCGGGCTAAAGCGCTTGCAGGAATAGCCGCTACCTTCTTTTGGTCATAATTATAGCAGACCATCCCGGTTTTGGCAACGGCAACAGTTAGCATTTTCCCATCAACGTTCTTCTCAAGCTTATAGCAAAGGTCAAAGCCGATACGGGTGAAATCATTAGCGCCAACTGATGCTGTAAGGATATCTCCGTAAAAGGCTTCTGCTTTAAATTCAATAGCTGCATCTGCCATGATTAAACCGGTTCCCTCCATGTTCATTTCACTGTATCCATGATGGCTGAGAAACTGTAAACGGGCTTCATGAATAATGCTTAACAGGGCATCATTGCCCACATGTCCGCCATAGTTAATATCAGTAATTCTTACAGGAATAGGCGTAGAGAATGTAAAATGTTCGGGTAATAAAACTTTAATCCGGGCCATTACGATTTTTGAAGCAAAAATAAGTATTGAGCCAATTAAATTGCTTTATTGCAAGAGCCGAAGGGCAAGGCTAACACATGAATTCCAACATATCTATGCGGCTGCGTGGGTACTTTATCTTACCGCGTAGCTGTATCCTATTTACAGAGGATATTAATTTCCTGGTTAAAAGCGCTGCGTAGCTGCGCAATGTTTTTGGGATATTTAAAGAAATGAATGGATACGTTAGTCCTGCGGTGGGGGAAGCTGCAACGGGCTATAAATTAGTATTACTGTTAGCAGCCTCCTCGCTGGCCATATCCAGGATATCTAAAAAATTATCCGGGGAAGAGGTGGTATTGCTGCCGGCCATTTCTTTCTGCCATTTGGATATCTGGTCATCGCAGCTCTGGTCTTCACCTGCAATACAGTCGGCCATATTGCTTACTTTTTTCGACATACGTACCACATTACCATCCTGTGTCATTAATATGATATACCTGTTCTGCAGCTCCGTGTTCCTTTCCATCGAAACGCTGTAAGCATTACCCAGCTTGGTTTTGATCTCTGCCAGTACCTGGTGCCTGGAATTGCCCGGAGCCTGCTGCGTATTTGCAGTAGGTTGCGCCGTTTTCTGAACGTTTAAAGGGGCTGGCTTACCAGATGCAGTACCTGCTGTATAATCAGTGCCGGTGCTGCTGCCATCATTCAATATAAAAAAGGCAGTAACACTTATAATAGCAATAAAGCAGGCTGCGGCCGCATATTTCAGCCAACCATGGTGCATAGGCACTATAAGCGGCTGATGTGTATTTTTCCCATTCAGCTCCCTGCTTATATTATTCCATACAGCGGCAGGAGGAGTGACTTGTAAGTTGGATAGCTTCCGCTCTATGATTTCCAAAGCCCTTTGATCATCGAGCTCTTTAGAAATATTTTCCCAGGCCATCGCAGGCGCTTCAGCCTGGATCTCGTATAGCCTGTCAGCAAGAGACCCTTCCTGTTCAGTTTCTTCTAAAGCGGCCGCTATGCGGTTCCAGGCACTTCCGGGAGGGATTATTTCTAAGGGGCCTATCTTCTCAGACAGATTTTTATATTCTTTAGACTCGTCCAGCTCCCGTTCAATATGCGCCCATATATTTGCCGGGGGTGTAACCTCCAGCTTATTAATATGCGTTGAAAGATTTTTGTATGTATTGATTTCATCCAGTTCGCGAGCAATATTCGTCCATACCCCAGCCGGTGGCGTAACTTCAAGATCATATATTTTTTTAAGGCTGCTCATGGTAAAACTTACTTCGATCTGTCTTCAATATGTTTTTTTACTAAATCCTGTAAAAGGGCTTTTGCGCGGGAGAGCTGCGATTTGCTGGTGCCTTCGCTGATGCCCAGCATATCACCAATTTC
>DAOLFI010000623.1:0-3088 GCA_035326385.1 Niabella sp. | reverse complement strand
AAACAGTTTCTATAGAATCGGCAATTACATCGCGGCTTACCAGCGAATAACGCATACCATCTGTACCATTGCTCATGCCATCGCTTACACCAATGGTATTAAAAATCAGCCCTACCAGGTCATTCTCCCATACTCCCTTTTTTACATCTACTGCCAATCCGTTGAGGTGCATATTACAGGGGTTACCATCATACCCCATGCTTACAATGCCCACCTGTGCTTTTTTCAGATCTTCTTCTGTTAATCCCAGGGCATATAACTGAGCTTGGGCAGCAGGCTGAGTAGGGTCTTGTGTTATAGTTTTCGAGTATTTGTTTAATTCGCTCATAAAAAATAGTTATTCGAGTTTCCTTATAGTTTAATCTTCTAAATAATCTTTAATAATCAATGCTCAATAGTTAAGCGTAAAAAAGGAGCTACCTTTTATTAATTATTTCCCCCGCAGTGTTTATATTTTCTGATACAATTAGTCTTTTTGTCTTACACATTTGCCTGAAGCATATTGATTATTGCGTATTGGCTGCAGAATAGTTGCTTACCTTATCCGCCATCTCTTTCAAATCGCTGTCTTCCACCTCTTTTTTAGCATCTGCCACGTTTAAAAACTGCTGGTATAATTCATCTACCTGATTGCGGTCAAATTCATAGCCCAGATTCTTAAAACGGTAAGCCAGGGCGCTCCGGCCGCTGCGGGCAGTAAGTACAATACGGCTTGTATCTGCCCCTACTTCTTCAGGAGCTATGATCTCATAAGTACTGGATTCTTTCAGGAAACCATCCTGGTGAATGCCCGAGGAATGAGAGAATGCATTATCACCGACGACGGCTTTATTGGGCTGGACGACCATACGCATGGTATCTGATACCAGGCGGCTCATGGGCAGTAACTTAGTTGAATCAATACTGGTATATAAATTCAGTTCGGGGTGTTTTTTGATAATCATTGCTACTTCTTCAAGTGAAGTATTCCCTGCTCTTTCTCCAATGCCGTTGATAGTACATTCAATTTGCCTGGCGCCGCCCATTACCCCGGCAATAGAGTTAGCTGTAGCTAAACCCAGATCGTTATGACAGTGACAGGACAAAATAGCTTTATCAATATTAGGAACATTATTGATAAGGTAGGCCATTTTTTCCTGGTACTGATGGGGAAGACAAAAACCTGTGGTATCTGGAACATTAACAACAGTAGCACCCGCTGCAATTACTGCCTCTGTCAATTGAGCTAAAAACTGAAGATCGGCACGGCCGGCATCTTCTGCATAAAATTCAACATCCGGAACCAGGTTCCGCGCCAGCTTCACCGCTGCAACAGCACGCTCTATAATGTTTTCCCTGGTAGTATTGAATTTGTATTTAATGTGATTATCTGAAGAGCCAATGCCTGTATGAATACGCGGACGAACGGCAGGTTTTAAGGCTTCAGCAGCTACTTCAATATCTTTTTGCACCGCACGGGTAAGGCCGGTAACCGTAGCATTTTTTATTGCTTTGGAAATTTCATTTACAGACGTAAAATCCCCCGGGCTTGAAACAGGAAAGCCCGCTTCAATGATATCAACACCTAATGCTTCGAGCTCAAGAGCCAGTTTTATTTTTTCTTCCGTGTTGAGCTTGCAACCAGGAACCTGCTCTCCGTCTCTCAGCGTAGTGTCGAAAATGAAAACTTTGTCTTGTGCCATAAATTTTGAATCGTTATGAATGAATAAATTGCGGTCAGATTTTTAACGAGAAATCACGTTGATAAAATCTGTCTATAAAAGTAAACAATTACTATCTTGTGTAAGAAACTATATTGTAAGCTGATTTACATCATATAAGTTTTGATTTTTTTTCTTATTTTATTGATTATCAATAATTAACAGGTATATAAATTACAATGCCCAGTAGAAGTACAGATGCCCTGTTTCAGTTGATCAAATCTCTTGAAAAGTCGGAAAAGAGAAACCTGAAGCTGTTTGTGAACCGTAATTCCGGTTCGGAAAGCCTCAAAAGCCTCCAACTTTTTGATGCGTTGGATAAAATGAACGAGTACGATGACGCTTTGGTGCTGAAAAAAGCGCCCAGCATCAAAAAGCAGCAGCTTTCCAATACCAAAGCATTATTATATCGACAGATATTAAGCAGTCTCAGGGTGCTAAAGGATGAAAGGAACACAGATCTTCAGTTACACGAGATGCTGGACAATGCCCGCATTCTTTATAATAAAGGTCTTTATCATCAAACCTTAAAAATATTAGAGCGGATAAAAGAGTTTGCAAGAACACATCATCAACTCACTTACCTGCAGCAGGCTTTATTTTTTGAAAAGAAGATTGAGGCATTGTATATAACCCGCAGCCTGCAAACGCGCGCCGGTGAGCTTTCTGCCGAGGCTGATACAGTTAACAAAACTATTACGAATATTAATGCATTATCCAACCTTACTTTGCTGCTGTATGGCTGGTATATTCAAAATGGTCATGCCCGGAATGAGAAAGATCTGAAAACAGTACAGCAATTTATTGAGAGTAATCTGCCGGCTGATACCGGAAATTCTTTTTACGAAAAAGTGTACTTGTACCAGTCTTATGTCTGGTATGCTTATATCAAACTTGATTTTTTGATGTATTACAGGTATTGTCAGAAATGGGTGGATGTATTTGAACAGAATCCCAGGATGATAGAAACGGAAACAGCTATGTATGTAAAAGGGATGCATAACCTGATGAGCGCGCATTTTAACCTATTGAATCATGATAAGCTGGCCTTATGTATTAAAAAGTTCAAGCATTTTGCACAGTCATCGCTGATCCAGGATACAGATAATAACCGCATCGTGACTTATGTTTATTTGTACACAGCAGTTATCAATCTTCACTTCCTGGAAGGCACTTTTCACAAAGGAATAAAGATGGTTCCTTTCCTGGAGAAAATGTTAGTAGAGCATGCCCGTTATTTAGACCGTCACCGGGTAATGGTGTTTTATTATAAGATAGCCTGCCTCTATTTTGGCAGCGGAGACAACGGAAAGGCTATAGATTATTTGAACCGGATCATCAATCAGAAAGATGACCTGCGAACAGACCTGCAATGTTATTCAAGATTG
>DAOLFI010000622.1:0-3096 GCA_035326385.1 Niabella sp. | reverse complement strand
GCGGTTGGTACATGATCGGCGCTGACGCATTGCGTGACTGGATCGAAAGGGGCAAAAAAAACCGCAAAGTAGGCTTCTATGAAATGTTTAACCGGTACGGCGGAAACTATACTACTATCATCCCATTTGATCCTAAAGAAAAGGCGCAATTCTATAAAAAGCTGATAACCGATGTGGTCAGGCTAAACGTGAGCGACAAATCAAAAGTTAATGAGATCGTTGCCAAAGCGCTCAGGAAAAACGAAGACACCGGCGAGTATAGCGGTCTTCGCCGAATTGATTCACTAATCCTTTTACATACCAACTAATGCACACACTAACACCAAGCATTAAAAAGCTGCTCGTAGAACTGGCTAATAAGCTGCCGGACGTAACCGTAAAAAGCACTGAAGCACACATGATAAAAGGCGCTGAAATCCTGTCATGGAATACCATTACAGAGATCGACGGCAACCCGATCAACCCGGAGCAAGTGTACAAGTGGAATTTTCCGGTGATCCGGTATGCCGATCACTACAAGCGACTGAAGCGACGATACGTAAAGAAGGGCATTGACGGGGTTCAGCAGTATTTAGACTGGATCGAAACCCTAAAAAAACGGCAGCAGATAAACAGGACGATGCAAGCTATAGGAACGGTAATAAAAACAGTTAATGACAATCTATCCTAAGAGAAGCGAATGAGCCGGAATTTATCCATCAAAAACCTTTACGCAAAACAATTCAAATCCTTCCCCTTCGACGGCCTTTGGTACCGAGCTTTCGGCTGTCCTGAAAGTAATGGTGTCTGGATCATTTGGGGGCAAGAGAAAAACGGTAAGACCTGGTTTGCGCTGCTGCTTGCCGACTACCTGAGCCAGTTTAAAAAAGTTCTTTACATATCAGCGGAAGAGGGTACCGGAATGGACTTTGTGGACGCTTGCAGACGGGCAAAGCTAGACCCAAACAATGCTAACGTAAAGTTTAACGAATACATCAATATTGAGGATTTGAGGAAAAAGCTATCCAGCAGGAAAAGTGCAGACGTGATTTTCATTGACAACTGCACTGTTTACATGGACGAGATGAAAGCCGCCGATTTTCAAAAGCTACGGCTGGATTTTCCCGAAAAACTTTTTGTTTTTCTGGCCCATGAAGAAAAAAAAGAACCCTATTCAGCACTGGCAAAGATGACTAAGAAGTTTTCAAAAGTGATTGTTCACGTTGTTGGACTCACCGGTTTTGTAAGTGGTCGGTGTCCGGGTGGAACACTTACAGTTGACGAAAACAAGGCCCAAATATATTGGGGCAATGAAATATCAAATCACAAAAACTAAAATCAATAAAATGGAAAAATTATTCATGGTGGTAGAGTTACCCAAAGATGAAACGTTAGCGGCTAATTGGTGCAATGACCCAATTTTTAAGCCTGATTATGGACAAGCTGTTGACGTGATCAATGAAATGTTAGACGCCGAAGGAAAAGCGCCTGTAAAAATATCCCGTGGACAAGTTCCCTTCCGGGTGTCCTTGTCTGACAGGGACGTTGAATTGTGGGCGGTTAGCCGTGATCTTGAAAACAAAAAGTAATCACATGGAGATAACACCGATAGTAACAGAGTTGCTAAGTGCCTTTAAATGGGCTTTGCAGGGCCATTTTAAGGAGAAAATAGACCTGGTTATAATCCCGGTAGAGGCAGAACTATCAGAGGAGCTAATAACGCAGGTTGTCTCAGATGCAACCGGTATTTCCGTTGAGCAAATGATAGACCGCAGGCGTGGTAAAATCGACGTGTCAGAAGCCAGAATGCTGGCAATGTATTTCTGTTATGAGTTCCTGCCCAATGCTGGCTATAGCAGTATAGGCCGTCATTTCGGAGGCCGAGATCATTCTACAGTTTCAAGCAATGTACAGGCTATCAAAGATCGTCTTTTGTTTAACGATAGAAGAACAGTGAGACTATACTTTTTGATAAACACAAAGCTGGAAGCAATCAAAGAAAAAAAACCAACAAAATGAAAACCGTTTTTAAAATTAACAGCGCCACCGAACAGGCGGCGACACAAAAAATGACCGTCATCAGGAATGTGCTTACAAAGTTCAAAATGTCGCATGAGGATTGGAGTACCTGTGTTTTTGAGTTCGGATGCCGGTTCATTGAGCAATATATTACAAATGAGAAGGTACAGCAGTCCCTATTGTGTAATGAAAAATTGGGCTTCTGGGATTGGTGGATAATGCTGTTCATCGAAGATGACGAAGTATTATTGAATTTTCAGATTAATGGCTTGAAAGCCTACAGGCATGAAAAAAGGGTGCTGCTTGAATACAAAGAGGCTTACAATCATTTTAATTACTTCCTTATATCAAACGGAAAATTTAATGCTAACAAATAAGTATAAAACAAAGCTTAGTAATACACATTGCCTGGGTATGATAAGCATCATAGAACACTTGGTGTCCGGTACTAAAAACGCCGCCCCTGAGCAGCTTTTACACCTTGCCGCATTAGCTGAAGTAATGCAGCGGATCAAGGTAAAGCTGATTAACTACAGCAAGGTGTATAAAATAACATTTACACCGGCTCAGGCGCTTGCTATTCACGCTTTGTTTGTGGAGTATATATCCCCGCACAATAAGACTACCGGCGATCTGTATAACCGGATCATGCAAATGAGTAACGAGATACACCAGCTTTATCAATAACTAAAACCAACAAGTATGTCACCATTTTTGATAGTATTAATAATCATGATCGCCTATAAAATTCTATTTCATGGCATCATGTTTATTGCCGAAACTATGTTTTATAACTACCAATTGAAATTAAGAAAATCCAACCCCGAAAAGCGCCACCTGGAACCCTTGAAAAAACCTTCATTTTTCAAATTTTAAAAAGCACGATAATGGTAAAGGAAAAAAGCATCAGCGAAATGAGCGCCGACGAATTGCAGGCGATTTTGAACCAAAAGAAAAAGCAGGAGAACGAGGAAAAGCAGACAAAGCGAAAGGCTTACGAAGATGAAAGGGACGGCCTGATTAATGTTTTAGGAACCCTGGCCCTGGAGGCATTCGGAGCAATGGAGGCGCTGAAACGGGAGTCAATGGCAAAGCTCA
>DAOLFI010000621.1:0-3104 GCA_035326385.1 Niabella sp. | reverse complement strand
CATGGCACTTACGAAGATCCGCTGTTAAATATAGATGGAAAAGAAACGCAAAAAAAAGGATATATAACAGATGTGCTTACAACAGCAGCCATAGATTTTATAAGCAGGCAGGACAGCAGTAAACCTTATTTTCTTTGTATATCACATAAAGCGGTTCATGAGCCTTTTGAGCCAGCACCAAGGCATAAAGGACATTATAAAAATATAAAGATACCCAGGCCAGAAACATTTTGGGATAATGAAAGCAACAGGAAAGGTAAACCCCTTTGGTTAATCCGCCAAAGAAATAGCTGGCACGGTGCCGATCGGGATTATAGTGTAAATAATTATGGAGATTTTGACCGCTTTTTCCAGTTATACAGTGAATCATTGCTGGCAGTTGATGAAAGTATAGGAAAGCTGATTGACCAGCTCAAAACCAGGAAGGATTTTGAAAATACAGTGATTGTTTTTTTCAGCGATAACGGGTATCTGATTGGAGAACATGGTTTGATCGACAAGCGTGTGATGTATGAAGAATCAATCCGTGTTCCCTGCATTGTTTATTGGCCTGGCCATGTGAGAAAACAGGAACGCGAAGAAATGGTTTTAAATATAGATCTTGCTCCTACATTTTTGGAGCTGGCTGGCTGTAGTATTCCATCTGCAATACACGGAAAGTCATTTGCAAAGCTTATAAAGGGCGCAACAATCCCCTGGAGAAAGGATTTTTTATATGAATACGAATGTGACCCTGCAGCGTCCCAGACACCTGCAATTATTGGCCTTCGGACGGAGAAGTATAGCTATATGACCTATAAAGGCGTTTGGGATAATTATGAGTTGTATGATTTGGAAAAAGATCCGCTACAGAAAAATAATTTATTGGGAAATATAGTATTTGGCAGGCACTATGGCCGTTTTCTTACCAAGGTACAGGAACAGGCTCCCGATCTTTGGCCATTGGTAAGCTCTTTTGAAAAAAGGATCGACCAGCTATTAAAAGAAACAGGAGGTGAAAGATAGTATGAGTAGGATTGTGCAAAATTTATTTGGATTAATAGTATTATTTCTCACCTCATGTGGATTGAGCAACAGAGATAATACCGATTGGGCGGAATATCTGGGAGGGATTGACAGGAACCATTATTCAGCGCTTACCCAGATCGATTCGGGTAATATTGCTTCCCTGAAAGTTGCATGGGAGTTTCATACCGGAGATTCCGGACAGATGCAATGCAGCCCTATAGTTGTGGATGGTATTTTGTATGGAGTTACTGCCTCCAACCAGCTCTTTGCTTTAAATGCAGGAACAGGTGCTGAAATGTGGAGGTTCAATCCCGATACTGTTAAGTCATCCCAAACTAATCGCGGCGTGGCCTTCTGGCGGGATGGAAACGATAAGCGGATACTGTATTCCTATCAATCATGGTTATATGCTGTTGATGCAATAACAGGAAAACCCGTAAAAACATTTGGTAATGAGGGCAGGGTAAGCCTGCAGGCAGGTCTTGGTAGAGAGTCTGAGAAAAAATTTGTAGTATCTACAACCCCAGGTACTATCTATAAAGATATTATTATTATGCCCATAAGAGTTGGAGAGGGAGTAGGTGCAGCTCCAGGTTATATACAGGCATTTAATGTGGTTACCGGAAAACTTGCCTGGGTGTTTAAAACAATTCCTCAACCCGGTGAAAAAGGGTATGAAACATGGCCTGAAGATGCTTATAATAATCCTGCTATTGGCGGAGCTAACAATTGGGCGGGTATGGCGCTTGACAAAGAACGGGGTATTGTGTATGTGCCTACCGGCTCTGCCTCCTTCGATTTTTACGGGGGCAACAGGAAAGGAACGAATTTGTTTGCAAACTGTATACTTGCGCTGGATGCAGCAACAGGGAAATACATCTGGCATTATCAAACAGTAAGGCATGACATCTGGGACAGGGATCTGCCCGCGCCGCCCAATTTGATTACAATAAATAAAGACGGGAAAAAAACAGATGCTGTTGCACAGGTTACTAAATCGGGGTATATCTTTATTTTAGACAGGGAAACCGGTGCACCACTTTTCCCAATAGATGAGTTTCATGTGCCTGCTTCTGATTTGCCAGGCGAAGAAGCATGGCCCTCGCAACCAGTACCACGTTTGCCGAAACCCTTTGCCCGACAGCATTTGAATGAAGATGAGATTACAACGTTTTCTGATAAACGTGATTCTCTGTTATCCATTTTCCGGAATAGTAATAAGGGTTTGTTTCACCCGTTGACGTTAAAAGAAACGATTTTGTTCCCCGGCGCAGATGGAGGCGCAGAGTGGGGAGGCGCTGCGGTATCGCCCGAAGGAATTATGTATATAAATTCTAACGAAATGGCCTGGGTGTTTAGCTTAAGTAAAAAAAACAAATCAGAAACTGCTGTTGCAAGTGGCCATACATTGTATAACACCTATTGCAGTTCCTGTCATAAATCTGATCTTTCTGGCAGCCCTGAAAGTGGTTTTCCTGCTTTAGCAGGCTTGAAAAGCAGGATGAAGCAGGATCAGGCTTTAGCCATCGTATCAAAAGGGAAAGGAATGATGCCGGGTTTTACGATGCTCGATAAAGAGCAAAAGCAAATGATCGTTGGTTATTTGTATGGGCAGGATAAAGTGGAAGCTACAGATGCTAATATGGGGCTGGCACCCGTTTTTAATGATGTGCCTTATGAGTTTAATGGGTATAATAAATTCCTGGATGAGCAAGGTTATCCAGCCATAACTCCGCCCTGGGGAACACTCACCGCCATCGATCTGAATACGGGTGAACACCGGTGGCAGCTACCCCTGGGAGAAGAGCCAGGTTTAAAGGCCAGGGGGATTACTAATACAGGTGTCGAAAATTATGGTGGGCCATTAGTAACAGCGAGCGGACTCATTATTATTGCTGCTACCAAAGATGCTAAAATAAGAGCGTTTAACCAGCGTGGTAAGCTGGTATGGGAATATGGGTTACCGGCGGCAGGTTTTGCTACACCCATCACTTACTCCGTAAAAGGAAAGCAGTATATTGCTATAGCTTGTGGCGGTGCAAAGCTGGGGACTTCTGGAGGGGGTAGGTATATAGCATTTGCTTTTCCATAAAAAA
>DAOLFI010000620.1:0-3104 GCA_035326385.1 Niabella sp. | reverse complement strand
ATTGCTGAAATATGGGTTAAGTATACACGTACATTAAACAGATAATTTTATCATCGTTATATTCTACTTAAGTTATGCCCTTTGAATTCTTCAGTCCGGATAAGATGCTAAAACCTTATATTCAATGTTACTGGACATTGACAGGGAACGATACTACCTTTGATACCTTGCACCCCGATGGTTGCGTGGATGTTATAGCTAATTTGGGAGAAGATTTCCTGTCGAAACAAAAAAATATCCTTCTTAAGAAAAATGGCGTTTACTTGGGCGGGGCATTAACCGAGGCGGTCTGTGAAAAAGTTCCTGTCGGTATTTTTATACTTGGAGTTCGTTTAGTACCCGGATGTTTTGGCTGTTTTTATCCGCCAAAAATATTAAGTAAAGTGCGTAATGATTGTGTGAGGGTAGAGGATGCTTATCTGCCACCATTACAGGCCTTAAAAAATGATCCGATACCAGCTTTGAACACTTTTTTTCAGCGAAGACTTTACACCTCTTATAACCCCTTACAAAATGCTGTAGCTATCATTGCAAATTGCGCCGGGAATATTACTTTGACTGAGATTGCTGCAGACTGCAACAAATCTAAACGCCAGACCGAACGTATATTTAACCAGATGATTGGTCTCAGCCCTAAGCAATTCTGTAAGGTTTTGCAATATGCCCATGTACAAAAACTACTTGCAAACAGGCCTGATAACGAAACCTTATTGAGCGTTGCTATAGATGCCGGTTATTATGACCATGCACACCTCACAAAATCTTTTAAAAAAATTGCACTGCGCACGCCCGGAGAAAAATAACATGTCGCTTTTTTACAAACAGCGGTATTTCATAGCCAGTAGTTTTGTAAAAAAAACAATGATTAAAATCTACATAGCGCTAATTATATTGATTTTTGTTTTCGCTGTTGCCCATATGATCTACATGCCGTTTTATACGGAACTGGCTACAACAGAAGCGCAGCTGTGGTTCTTTTCCGGTGGTATTACGATGTTACTGACGGGAATGATCAATTATATTCGTTTAAAAATAGCTTCACCGCTGGTAAAATATACTTGTGTCATTGCCAACTTTTTTGTATGGGTATTTACAGTAATATTATGTTTTGTGTTACCGGAACCGCAGGTATTTGGGCTCGTAGTCATATTGTTGGCAGCAACCTGGGTGAGTTTTAAATATGTGGCAAAAAGCAGGTGATTTTGAAATTGGTGAATCCGCATTAAGAAAAAATATAAAAATGAAAACAAAACGGTACAACATTGAAAAATCAGACCCGGAAGGTTTTATGGCTTTGTTACAATTGGAGTCATTCATGAAATCCATTCAATGGATGGAACCTTTTGCCCTACTCATAAAAATACGGGCATCGCAGCTTAACCAATGTACTTTTTGCATCAACCTGCATACCAAAGAGGCCGTAGCTGCCGGAGAAACTGACAAACGCATCGCCTTACTTAATACCTGGAAGCGCGCGCCAGCATTCAATGATAAGGAAAAAGTAGTTTTAGCGCTTACGGAAGCACTCACCCTTACTATTCCTCATGTAAGTGATGATCTATACCAGGAGGCCGCTGCATATTTTGACGATACAAAAATTGCACAACTGGCAATGGCTATTGGAATGATCAATCTCTGGAACCGAGTGGTCATCGCCTCTGGTATATTGGAAACTGATTCATAATCCAACAACAACAATTATGCAAACCTGGAGTAAAACCGGATATATTGCCGCTGCCATTCTGCTGCTTATTTGCGGCATCATGCATGTGCAGGGTATTTTTTATGGAGAAGATCTTCAACCGCAGCATCCCGACCTTACCGCATTGATGAAAAGTACCAGCGTAAAAATGGACCCAACAGGTGTGGTATGGGATTTATGGGTTGGCTTTCACGCCATGTACGGTATATGCCTGGTGTTTATGGGCGCTGTTTTACTGATCCTTTCTATCAGACATCATAGCTTATTACGAACACAGCATTTTATGCCTTTGCTATTTCTGTCCACTGTTGGTTTCTTTCTCTGGATAGGAACCCGATATCTTATTACTCCTTTTGTAATAAGTATGGCGGTGATACTGGCGCTGCTGCTGGCAGGGTATCTCATTGGTTTCAGCCAGAAAAAGTATCATTAATACAGCAAATGGAATCTTTAATTGTATTAATGATTTCTATTTCAAATTAGTATCCCTATAGCATTATTGATTGTATTAAGTTTCAATTTCGATCGTTGTTATCTAACACAGAGATTAGGATCTTTTAGCAGAAACATAACGAATAAACAGTTTAGCCAGAGGTATAGTCAGTATACCCTGGAGCATGCCTGTAAGCTCAAAAATAATATCATTTGGCATTTCCACCAGTGCAGGATCGTAGAATCCGAAGAACACTTTTTTGATAATATCTTCCGGCACATTACTGAAAAAAAGGAGGTTTTTAAAAATATGGTTATAGACACCTTCCAAAATACCTATCAATACCAGGGAGGGAATTAATATTACGGCACCATACAGCCCTACCAGCAGTTTTGAGCGCGGCTCCGGCTGCTTTTTGAACAGGTAATCAAAAAAAAGAGTCAGCGCTATTACCGGGATGCTTATCGCCAGCACATGCAGCCGCTCTGGTGTATTGTAAATATAAGCACCGTAAATATGATGAATACTGGTAGTGATTATCAGCCAATTGCTGTATCTGCTGAGCTGTTGTTGTATGGTCATAGTCATTCTTTGAACAGTATCCGCTGTTCGTTTTTTTACTTCTTAAATTGAGATTTTTAGTTCCTGATTTATGGGTAGCGTCCATTCCAGCACCAGTTGCTGCCCCATTACCAATTGGTTCCAATAATTAAATAGCTGGCGGGCTTCGGCTACGCAGGCAGTTAAAATATTTGAGGGCATCCTAAAGTTTATGTGTTGAGTATACTGTTCAAAATCATCTACTGAAAGGTGACCCCAAAGAAGAGATTGCACAGGCCCTACTATATTTTCAATAAACCTGAGTGCATCGGTTTGAGGGTTGTTCTTTCCCAAAAGGTCGCTCAACCTGTAACCGGCGGCAATCATACCCCAGAAACCTTTTGTATATTCCAGGTGCTTTTCTACGGC
>DAOLFI010000619.1:0-3105 GCA_035326385.1 Niabella sp. | reverse complement strand
TTGCCGCAAGGATGGGAGGTTCACCACATTTTCCTGTTTTTTTATTACATTGATCGGCTTATCGGGAACAAACTGCGGATCCATGGGCACAGGCACGCCACAAAATGTGATAATATGCTGAGCCAAAACACTACTGCCGTTAAAGAAAACTATCATTAACAGCAATACCCATTGTTTTATACATTTTTTTTGCCGGTACATATTTAACCTGTAACCCTATTTCTTCTTTTTAGATTTTCTGGTATTTTTTTCTTCAGCTTTTATATTACCTGTATCGCTGACGGTTTTTTTTGTTGCATTTACAGTGGTTTGAACCTTTGCCAGTTCTTTTATATAATCATTTCCCGGTATTACGATACTTGTGCTTCCCTTATCTTTTCGCCTGTCCTCAATAAACAATACCAGGCTCTCACTGGCTATAACATTGGGAGAACGTGTTGCAAAAACGATGTATTGCGTAGTTCCAGGCCTAACAATAGGATAGAAATTAATATATGTGAGGTAACTGCATTTGATGATCATCTTAGCCTGGTCTTTCTCATCGTACCAGTACATATAGGTTTTTCCAAGCAGGAAATCTTCACTGGTCTGGTTCTCTATTTTTACCTTGTAATAAGTATGCACATCTTTAAAAGCAATATTTTCTAAAGTCATCTTTACACCGCCATTCACCAGGTTTCCGGCAGCAATATTCAGCTTTCCAGCAGCTGTTGTCTTTATAAGGGAATCTGAGATCCTGAAGTTACGCAGTGTATCTGCTACTATAAAGAAGTCAGCATTGACCATTGCCATTTGTCCGGCAGGGATATTATAAACATCGATGCCCTTTTTACCATAACGTTGCCAAAGTCCTATCTCACCATAAGCTTTATTAGCTTCTCTCTCCTTTCGTTCAGCTTCCAGCTGCGCCAGCTTTTCCTGCGCCACTTTTTTTTCTGCTTCCTTTTTAGCAAGGGCTTCGGCTGCTACTCTTTGTTTCTCTTCATCCTCCGCTTTCTTCTTTGCTACGATCTCATCCCGCAAACGTTTTTTTTCTGCTGCTTCGGCCTGTGCTTTAGCCAAAGCCTGCTCATCCTGTTTCGCGCGAAGCTCTTTTAATTTTTTTTCTTCTATCTCCTGTTGCTGTGCAACTGCTGCCGCTTCCTTCCTGGCTTTGTCCTCGGCAGCTTTTTTAGCCTGGTCCTCTTTCTTCTGTGCCATCAATAGCTGCTTTTCTTTTTCTTCGGCCTCCTTCTTTGCTTTTGCCAGGGAAGCAGCTTCTTCTTTTAACCTGGCTTCTTCCAGCTTTTGTTGTTTTTCAGCCTCCTTTGCCCTCTGTGCAGCTTCTGCCTCATTCTTCCTCTGGGTCACCACAGCCTCCGCTTTTTTTGCATCCATTTCCTTTTTTCTTTCCTGCTCCTGCTCTTTATCCAGCCTGGCAATAGCGGCTTCATCGTTATCCTTTGTCATTGCTTCTTTCTGGCGCTGTACAAACGCTTTCAGCTCCTTTAAGCTGGAATGATCATACCATAAAGGTGGGCGGCTATCGTCATTAATGTTATAGGTTGAATCGAAGACTATGGGGAACATGTGGCTGCGCCCCCCTTCATTAACCAATAAGGCAGTATTGGGCGCTGTTTCCTTTTCTTTATTAAACTGAAGCGAAATGGATCTTTCCTCCCTGCGTTTAGGAATGTAATAATCATAGGCTCCGTCATCAGAAAAATTGATATTCAAAACCCTGTCAGGGAAGTTAATGATTGTGATACTTTCCTTGCCCACCAGTATTTTCTCCCCGTTAATATTTTGCGCATACAAAGCATACGGCAGCCCGGTTATAAACCCCAATAGTAACACCAAATATTTTTTTTGCATATAGCCTGCTCTTTAAGAGTAATCAATATTATTGCTGGTCGTACGCTGTATCCCACCTGGCTCCTTCTTCATCTTTTTGTCCGGCCATTTTGATCATAAAATTTTTAGCAGGAAAATAAGGCTTCAGGTGAATGTTCAGATGGATCTTATCCTTCTGCAAAGCATCCTGCTCAAAACGCTGTATATTAAAATCCTCAATCAATCTCCCGTTGCCCGATATACCATCCAGGAACTTTACAATCTGCCCCATTAATTCCTTCCGTATATTGGCATTGAAGTTTTCAAAAGCCCTCCGGTTTAAAAAATCCATCAAAACTTTTGTAACATAATCAAAAACGCGAACCACTGAATATATCTGCAAACCCAGGTTGGCACCGTTGAATAAAGTTTTTGCTGAAAAAGCCATCACTTTTCCATACTCGCCAAACATGGGCACCAGGCCCATACGCTCCAGAACTGATACTTCGCTTTTTTTGAGGGGAAACTTTACACCTTCTGCACCGTCAATAATCCCGAACCTTTTACCCGCGGCAACCTGGCTTAAAAGCCCAACGTATATTTTACCTGCAAGTGCCATAGAGGGAGGCAGGTAAAGATCATGCTCCTCACCTGCAGCATCAAGTCTTCCCCGGCCTACCAGCCAGTTACAGCACATCAATACACTGGAACGATATACATCGCCCCCGGCCATGCCTGCAGCGTCAAACACTTCCAGCACATCGTCCACATCATCAAAGTCTTCAAAATCAGTAATGATGATCGCCTTATTTTCGTATGCTGCCTTCGCCCATTTTTCTATTATAGCATTGGGACCCAGGTACCCAGGCAAAACCAAAAGACTATAATTATTACGGAGATCTATCCGGTCAAAATTCCTCCTTAATTCCTCGCTTATATAGTCAAAGAACCGGGGCGCATCCAGGTCCTTTAATTGCTCTGTAGTACAATTAATAAATGAAACATTACTCACCTGGTTATTTTCTGCATTTTCAAAAAACTGCGCTAACCCGCGGTATGAAACCTCAATAGGTTTTGCTACATGTATCACCTTTAAAAGATTCTCCCGCAATACCTGGCTTTGCTCTTCAGCTTTAGACAAACAATAATCCGCCATATCATCAGCACCTGTATCCGCCTGCAGCACATCTGCCCAGGCTTCAAGATCTTTTAACAGCAACAACCTTTCACCTTGCTTATCTGCATCATTCAAAAAAACCGCGCGCCTGGCTTTATTTTCCGGGAGCAGGTTAC
>DAOLFI010000618.1:0-3105 GCA_035326385.1 Niabella sp. | reverse complement strand
CCCGTTGTGGGATACCTGGGGCCTTACAGCGCCGCCACCACCACCGGTTACCTTTTCTATCTTCCCCTCTACCCTATCAAAACGGCGGATCATGAATATCTGGTTATTGGGGTCTTTATTGTATTGAAAGAATCCGCCGGGATACATATCTTCACTGAAATATACATACCGACCATCAGGAGATACACAGGGCTCATTCACATCCTGCTGATCATTTTTACGGGCAGTTAACTGTAATCCGTTACCACCGCTGATATGGTACATCCACATTTCACCGGCACCCAGTGACCGGCCCGACGTGAAGTGCTTTCGCGCCACCAGGTACTGCCCATCCGGTGTCCATACTGCATTATTCAGTAACCTGAAATTTTCTTTGGTAATCTGCCTGGCATTTCCGGCATCCCTGTCCATTACCCAGATATTATCTCCGCCGCCCGCATCAGAAGTAAAAGATATTTTTTTGCCGTCAGGGCTGAAACGAGGCTGAACCTCAAAAGCATGACCACCACGCAGCAGCCTTGCCTCGCCACCGGTAACAGGCAGGGAATAAATATCTCCCAGCAAATCAAAAACAATTTCTTTTCCATCAGGTGATACATCCAGGTTCATCCATGTTCCTTCATTAACGGTAAAAGACACTTCTTTATAAGTACCACCGGGATCGGAAACATCCCATTTCTTATTTTCAGTCAGGGTTTGCGCCGGGATACCAAAGGGTAATACCATGCATAGCAGCATTGTAATGAACTTCATAATTGCAAATGATTATTGGATATGAAAGTTATAACTGCAGTTTTGTAATACAAAATTTATATTGATAACCGAAGTTTTCCTGCACGGTAAACGTATAATTTTTCTTAAATCGCCCCACAACACCTGGTTGTTGCACTCCTTTTTTAACAGTTGAACAAACGTCTTCCGCCAATCTATATAGTAAGAGAAAACACCCGTTCAGCGGCCTAACGCAATAAGTTGAAGTTGATATGTTTAGCTTGAAGCGATCCCTGTAGCCGCCTTAAAATATAAAAAGTTATTCGTATATTCGGATTAAGGAAAAGCTACCGGGTCCGGCTAAATTATTGTCTCATCATCCTGAATTAGCTGTAGTCTTACCCCTAAGAAAAAATAGTTGTATATTGAAAATAACAGGTTGTTTTTCTCTACCTTTAGTACTTGTTTAATGAGCGATATTCCTACTATAAAAGAAATAGCCAAAAAGCTTAATGTATCTGTATCCACCGTATCCAGAGCGCTAAACGACCATCCGAGAATAGGCCTTAAAACCAAGCAGACTATCCAGAATCTTGCCCGGGAACTAAATTACGAGCCCAATCCTAAAGCGATCTTTTTTAAACAAAAGAAAAGTTTTGTTATAGGCGTGATATTGCCGCATATAGCTGAAGATTTTTTTTCAAAAAGCATAAGCGGCATTGAAGATGTGGCAATAAAGCACGGGTACACTATTCTGTTTGGCCAAAGCCATGACAGCATTGAAAAAGAGAAGATCGTAATTGAAGCCATGGTAAAGCAGCGCATAGATGGCTTACTGATCTCTTTATCTAAGGAAACCAACACTTATACTCATTTAGCCTCTCTTGAAAAATATAATATCCCTATAGTTTATTTTGACAGGGTTCCGCGATTGGGGACGGTAAGTAAAGTGTATTCCAATGTATATAAAGGTACAGAACAAATGATCGAATGGCTTTTCCGGCAGGGCAGGAAAAGAATAGCCATCATTAACGGGCCCGATGAAATCACAGCCAGTAAAGAGCGGCTAAAAGGTTATATTGATGGCATATCAAAGAAAAAGCTGAAGGTTGATATGCAAATGGTAGAAAAGACAGACTTCTCTGAAAAAGGCACACAGCAGGCTATCAATAAGCTTTTAAGTTTGAAAAAACCACCGGATGCTATTATAAGTTTTAACGATTATGTGCACTTAGATGCTGTGAAATTTGCTTTACAAAACAGGATCAATGTAAAGAAAGACATTCTCTTTGCAAGCTATGCCAATATATCAGTTAACAAGCATACGGCCTATCCTCCCGCTGTATCGCTGGATCAGTTTCCTTATCAGCAGGGAGAAGCTGCCATGAATATGCTTTTAAAAATCATAGAAAAAAAACAGACTTCCGCGTATAATGGTAATCATTTCGAGCAGGTAGAAGTGCCTGCCCTACTTGTATATACCTAAAAACAGTATTTTATACAATCGTTTGCGCATTTTTGCTATCAGACTATATTTTATCTTTATCTGAAATGTAATTAACTATGAATATTACTGATAGCGTACTTGGCCATTATGGATTTGAGGGGAATGAATATACTATAGAAAAATTCGGCAGCGGACTTATTAACAATACATGGCTTGTACTTAAGGGCTCTGAAAAATATATCCTGCAAAAAGTAAATAAAAATATTTTCACCAACCCTTTTCTTATCGCCGATAATATTGAGAAAATACAGACGCATTTATCTGTTCATGATAGCCATTATTTTTTTACTGCTCCTTGTAAAACATTACAAGGGGAATCTATAGTACATCTGTTGGATGACTATTACAGAATGTTTCCTTATGTAATAGGTAGTCATACCATTGATGTGGTGCAAAGTCCTCAACAGGCTTATGAAGCAGCAAGTCAGTTCAGCAGGTTCACCAGCGTATTATCAGGGTTAGATATTAATACATTAAATATTACTTTACCCTCTTTCCACGACCTTTCTTTACGATATGTACAGTTTTCAGATGCACTTGAAAAAGGAAATAAAGAAAGAATAAAAGAAGGAAGTGATCTAATCGAAGAGTTGAAGGCTTATTCAGCTATTGTGGAAGAGTACAACAATATAAAAAACAACAATGAATTTAAGTTAAGAGTAACGCACCACGATACCAAGATCAGCAATGTTTTGCTTGATGATAATCATAAAGGAATTTGTGTAATAGACCTGGATACCGTAATGCCGGGCTACTTTATCAGTGATGTAGGAGATATGATGCGCACCTATTTGTGCCCCGTTAGTGAAGAGGAAAAGGACTTCAGCAAAATTGAAGTTCGTGATGATTTTTATTTTGCCATAGTAAATGGCTACAAAGCCTTTATG
>DAOLFI010000617.1:0-3109 GCA_035326385.1 Niabella sp. | reverse complement strand
GTTCTACAATGCTGTCGCTTTTATCTAAAACAAAGTTACTCTCTTCGGTAATGCTGTTTTTTCTTATACCCCTGAATAAGGCTTCCGCTTCACCCATAGCCTCATTCATATGGTTAATGTCGTCCACTTTTACAGCAAGCACATAAGTGGAATTATTACCCAGGAAATTTTTGGCAAGATTGCGATAGCCGATGATGACCATATTGTCACGACTAAAGCCGAAGGTAGAGCCCCTGCTTTCCAAAACCCCTAATACCAGATAAGGAAGGTTATTAATACGGATGGTTTTACCTACTGCTTTATCGGCCGCTTCATTAAAAAACTTTTTAGCTACATCGTATCCCACTATGCAAACGTTCTGGCCGTTCCTCACTTCCTGCAGGGTTAGGTTTCGACCGTTTAACAGGGTATAGCCATTCAGGTCGAGGTATTTTTCATCACCGCCAAACATCATCACATTAGGGCTGGTTTTTTTATCAGCAAAAGAAATGGTGGAGCTGCCGCTTCCAAATACCGATATGCTGGTTACAGCACCCGGAAAAGCATAGTGGCCGGTGAAATATTCTGCTTCATCTTTGGTAATTAATTTGCCGAGGTTTGATTTTTTTTCTTTCTTTCCTTTTTTTGTTACTGTAAGGTCCCTGTTGCCGTCACCGCCTATGCGTATATTCCTTTCTTTAAATCTTATGGTAAAGGCATTGGCTCCCATGCTGGAGAAGCTTTCGGTAAACTTCTGGTTCATGGCTTTTATGGCAGTAATAATGCCTATGAGCGCCATAATCCCGAATGCAATAATAGCTACAGTAAGCGCGGTGCGTAATGTGTTACCTTTAACGGTACGAAAAGCTAACAGGAATGTATCTCTGAATTTCATTTATAATTGCCGGGCATAAAGCTAAAAGCATAAAGCAGAAAAAGCAAATTTATTATTTGACCAGGTATATTTATTAACGTGAGCTTAGATGTTATTAGTTATTGATAGTTAATTGAAGGTTGATCCCTAGGAAATGTTGGGAAAATAGGGGCCATTCAAAGGTAGTCCCGTATGGGATGTCCTTAAATTAATATCGCTTTTCGGAAACTTGCAGTCCCTAAGCTTTGTGTTGTAGCCAAAGGCTACATTATAATCTTGCGAAACAAAATGTTTCGCAGAGCATAAATTCCGGTAGAACTTCTTAATAAAAAAGGGAGCATACCTTTCAGGCAGCTCCCTTTTTTGTTATAAGGAGAAGATTACAAACAAATGGTTAGTTCCATCCTGTATTTTGATTGAGTATAGCAGGATTAGCCTGCATCTCACCCAATGGAATGGGCCATAACAAAGCATGTTCAGGAATAGCACCCACTTTGGTAAAACCTTCAGGCTTGTTCTGGATAGTTGCTGAAGCCAGTGCTACCCATTTCAGCTTGCCTGATTGTGCTCCGTCTGCTTCAGGATAAAGGCGGGTGCGCCGAATGTCGTCCCATATTTTGAATTCCAATGGAAATTCATGGAAGCGCTCTGTCAGTATAGCCTGGATCAAAGCATTACCGGCAGCTGATTCATCAGGTAAGCCCGCGCGTTTGCGCACCTGGTTCAGATAACCTCTGGCTTCAGGTTCCAACCCGGTTCGGGCTAACCCTTCTGCTGCAATTAGGAGTATTTCAGCATAGCGGATCATTGGCATATTATAATCCCCGTCACGGCCATTTTTCAGTGATCCTTCATCAAACCATGCCCAGTTCCCGGCATTGTTCAGCGTATGCGCAACACCGGTAGCATCGGTATAATTGCGGAAGAAAAATTGTTTTTCCTTGTTTCGGATGTCGGCAGGTGCATAACTGTTAAGCAGCATGTTGCAAGGCAGGTAGGCATTGTACATTACATCTCCTCCGGGCTTGAATACGCCATTATTGGCAGCGTCTTTCCATTGGAAAGCATCGGCCCCTATGGAGCGGGATGCATAAGAGTTCCCTACATTATAGCTTGTCATGTTGTACTCTTTGGCATAGATGATCTCGGTGTTAGCCGCTGTTTCATTTGTTTTAATGAAATTGAACGCAGAGTTGAGATCAGAGGTGGTACCATTGGGATGAATAAGTGAATGCTGGCCACCTGTGATCACTTTTTTAGCCATATCGGCCGCCTTGGTATAATAGGCAGCTCCTCCGTTAAGCGGTGCACCCGCCCATTGTAAATAAACCTGTGCCAGCAGGGATTGTGCCATGGGTTTTGTAACGTAGCAGCCGTTGGCATAGAAGGATTTATCGGGCAGCGCGCTGCCTTCAGCAATGCTAAGCAGATCCTGCTCAATAAACTTATAAATATCTGCCGATGGAGTGCGTTCTTTGTAAATACCTTCTGTAGAGGTAAAAGGCGCATCTATGAGAGGTGCATCACCAAAGTCCTTTACCAGCGTAAAATAAGCCAGGGCGCGGAAGAACTTGCCCTGTGCCACATAATTATCTATCGTGGTCTGGCTCAATACACTGGACATTTTAGGGATGTTGGCGATAACAAAATTGGCGCGGGAAATACCTATATAGTATTCACTCCACAATTTAGCGGCAGTGGAGTTGAACGATTCTATATTGAAAGTAGAGTTCTCAGATGCGTTCGTAAACGTTCTGTCTTTCCGTTTGTCTACAAATAACCCCGACATGACACCGCCCCACATAGTGGCTTTGGGCGTCCAGCCGCCATCCACATCTATATTATTCAGATAAGGCACCCCACCAAAGTAAAGGCCGTTTACAGCCGATTGGGCATCGGCAGGGGTTTTCCAGAACTGGTCGGCTATCTTCGTATCCAACGGGTTCTCTTCCAGAAATTTATTGCATGAGCCCATAAGTAACGAAAATGTGATCATGCAAAGGACTGCTATATATATTTTATTTGATTTCATGTGTATATTTTTTTATTACCATGAATTAGAATGTTACATTAACACCGATCGTAAATGTCCTCGGGCGGGGGTAGGTGAAGAACTGACGATTAGCTCCCCACTTATTATCTCCCAAACGCGATGAGTTGTCCGGGTCATATCCCAGGTATTCGGATGAGGTTATCAGGAATGCGTTGTTTGCATTGGCATATAAACGCAATGATGAAAGACCGGCTCTCCTGATA
>DAOLFI010000616.1:0-3111 GCA_035326385.1 Niabella sp. | reverse complement strand
GATTTCCCCGGCAAATTTCCCCGGTTGTATAAATATAAACATAGGCACACTTGCAGAGGCAATACTTCACAAATAACAATAAGAAATTATGAAAAAATTACAATTCAAAACAAACATCCATGCTCCGATTGCAAAGGTTTACAATACAATGCTCGGATTGGACGACAAAGCGACCTACGAAGCTTGGGTAGCCGAATTTAACCCGACGTCCACTTTTGAGGGAAGCTGGGAAAAGGGTACAAAAATTCTTTTTATTGGTACCGGCGAAGACGGTGAAAAAGGCGGAATGGTTTGTGAAATTGCAGAGAATATTCCTAATAAATTTGTTTCCATCCGTTCTTACGGAATTTTAAAAGGCGAGACCGAAATTACCGAAGGCGAAGAAATCGAAAAATGGACAGGCGGGCTGGAAAATTACACCTTTGAAGAAAACAACGGAATTACTACGGTTACAGTGGATATTGATATGGCAGATGATTATGTCGATTATTTCAATGAAACCTATCCCAAAGCCTTAAGCAAATTAAAATCGATACTTGAAAGTTAAAAAACGGAAAGGTAATAAAAATGAAAACCTTTCAGGGTAAACGCAGATAATGATTTCCCGAAAAAATAACTACGAACTGCTGACCAAGATAAACGGACAACAGAAATGAAAAGAATAATTGTAATTTTTAGCTTGGCACTTTTCACTTTGACAGCGTGTGACGAAAATAAAACGGAAACTAAAAGAATGACAACAGCAATGACAGACAAATTGATTTCTGACAGCGGGTATTCTGAAGTGAACGGTCTAAAAATGTATTACGAAATTTATGGGGAAGGCAAACCGTTTGTTCTCATTCACGGTGGCGGCTCTACTATTCAATCCAACTTTGGAAAAGTTATTCCGTTGTTCGCAAAAAGCAGAAAAGTAATTGCTGTTGAATTACAAGCACACGGACGAACAAGCGACCGAAACACAGACCTGACATTTGAACAAGATGCAGACGACATTGCAATGCTTCTCAAAAATCTAAACATTGACAAAGCCGACTTTTTGGGTTTCAGCAATGGTGGAACAACTACTTTGCAAATTGCTATTCGCCACTCCGAATTAGTTGATAAAATTATTATTGGTTCTGCGCTTGCCAAACGCAACGGAGTTTCCCGAGGATTTTGGGATTTTATGAAACAAGCGAAATTGGAAAATATGCCAGAGCAACTAAAAAAGGCGTACAAGCAAGTTGCGCCCGACACAAGCGGTTTACAACTCATGCACGATAAAGATGCAAAGCGAATGGTGAATTTTAGAGATATTCCGGATGAGCAAATTAAATCCATTCAAGCACCCTCTTTAATCATCATTGGCGACAAAGACGTTATTACGCCAGAACATGCCATTGAATTGCACAAACAAATTGCTAACTCTGAATTAGCAATAGTTCCCGGCGGACATGGAGAATACATTGGAGAAATCACAACAATAACTCCCGACACAAAAGAAAGTGATTTTGTAGTGCCGATGATTGAGAAATTTTTAAACAAAAGAAAAAATAAACAGAACTAACAACAGGAAGTTTTTATTTTGCAGTCCTGTTCTGCTTCACAGGGCAAAAAGTGTAGTAGGCCATTAACATACTAAGACATTTATTGCACTTGTGGTGCCATCTGAAAGTCAGTATATTCACAGAGATAACCTTACTCCACCTTCTTCAACAGCACAATATAAGTGGGAAAATGGTCGCTGTAACCTCCGCGATAAACATCACCGCTATAAGTACGCATCGGATAACCTTTATACCGGCCAGTGTTCTCAATCATATAATCAGCTTTAAATACATGGTGCCTGTAATAAAAGAATCCCTTTTGGTTCCTGTTTAAAAAAGAGGATGAAAAAAGGATCTGGTCGAACAGGCTCCATGCATCCTGGTACGCTAAAGTGCCCTGCCCGCTTTTATACATACCCACCCAGGGATTGTACAGGTCATCTGCCTTGGCATCGCTGGTAGCTTTAAGTCCTTTTGTAACACTGTTGCTGACAGGGTCATCATTCAGATCGCCCATCACTATTATTTTTGAAGCAGGGTCAATAATCAAAAGGGAATCTATAAACTTCCTGACCGTATTTGCAGCTGCCATGCGTGCCGGTTCAGAGCGTTTTTCCCCGCCCGAGCGGCTGGGCCAGTGGTTCACAAATACATGTATCCTTTCTCCGTTCAGCAAACCCCTCACCCACAAAACGTCTCTTGTATAAATAGCGTTTTTAGTGCCTGCAGGAATTTTTACAAAAACAGGGCGGCTCTTTTCTACTTTAAAATATTCAGGATTATAAATTAAAGCCACATCCACCCCCCGGAAGTCTTTAGAGTTATAATGCACATATTTATACTTACGTGCGGCAATTAAAGGATGGCTTAATAAAGTATCAAGTACATATTTATTCTCAATTTCTGCAGTGCCTAAAAGCGCCGGTCCGTCAGGATTCAGGTCTGTTCCTATCTGGGATAATACTCTAGCCAGTTTGGCAACTTTATCATTGAAAACAGCGCTGGTATAAGCTTTGCTGCCGTTTGGCGTAAAGGCAGCATCATCGTAGCTGCCGTGAAAAATGGTATCATAAAAATTTTCAAAGTTATAAAAGCCTATTACCGCAGACTTATAAGTGTTTTGCGAGAAGGCACTGACAGTAAGCATTACCCAGGATAGCAGGAGTGTGTTTTTCATTTGTTAGAGTTGAAACAGGTTATGTATTGAGCCAAAAAGTACAGAAAATAAAAATACAGCAATTCATGTTAGCCGTATTTTTTTATTCAAAAAATTATTATAATTTTATAAGGCAAATATAACCATGAAAAAACACACGTTAACCTTGTTAATGCCATTGGTGGCTTCTGTCATTTATGCGCAAACGCCGCTGATAAATGACACCATTCCTAAAACAGATTCCGCTGCTCTTGATATAAAGAACGAAGTGCGCGACAACTTACCAACTATCATTATTAATGATGATGATATGGATGATGGCAACGGCAGATGGCAACGATCTTCTATGAACACACGATCATCAAGCCGTTTATCTAGAATTTCAGTTCAATTTAATAACAGTGACGATGAAGAAAATGCGAATTC
>DAOLFI010000615.1:0-3112 GCA_035326385.1 Niabella sp. | reverse complement strand
AATATTTCCTTACCGGAAACAATTTTTTCAGGGCTGTTTATATAATAAGTGGGTAGCTGCTCTTCACAAAGTTCTACAAGATGCGAGGTGTTGGACGAATTATACCCGCCTACAACAAAAGCGAGGTGGGCATCGGTGCTCAGCATGGCCGATACAGAGGTTTGATTATCGTTTGTGGCATAACAAAGCGTATCCCGGGTATCGGCAAACCGTTCAGCCAAAGATTCTTTTGTCAGCTGGTATTTATCAATCATTACCTGTTTCAGGTAATCGGCTATGGCCTGGGTATCGCTGGCAAGCATAGTGGTTTGATTGACCACACCAACCCTTTGCAGGTGCTTTGATACATTAAACCCTGCGCTGTACTGGCCTTTGAACTCTTCATAAAAATCATCAGTATTAAACTCACCGGTAATATAGCCTGCCAGTCTCACGGCCTGCGCCATATCTTTCACTACAACAGCAGGTGCATCTGATGCCGCATGTGAAAACGTGGCCCTTGTTTCTTCATGAGTGGGCTTACCGTGGATAATGATTGTGTAGTCTTTTTTAGCAATAGCGGCACTTCTGTTCCATACCTTTTCTACAAAAGGGCAGGTGGTATTATATTTTTCGGTTGGGATACCTATATCATTTAACCTTTTTTCAATGGAGAGGGTGGTACCAAAAGCAGGTATCAGAACAATATCATCACTGGTAAGACTGTTAAAAGGAATAAGCTCTTTCCCGTAAGTATCCTGCAAAAACTGTACACCATGCTTCACCAGGTCTGCATTTACCTGCGGGTTATGGATCATTTCGCTTAACAGGAAAATACGTTTGCCGGGATTTTCTTCAACAGTTTTGAATGCGATCTCGATAGCATTTTCCACACCATAGCAAAAACCAAAATGCCTGGCAAGGTAAATGTGCACAGGTCCGAAATCGAGCAGGGTAGGAGTGAAATCTTTTTTAAGCTTATCCATTTCCTTCCTGCGTTTTTTAATTGCCGATATAAGAGAGCTCCTGTAAAAAACGGGTACATCAAACTGCTTCATGCCTGCAAAGATAAACAGGAACAGGGGATTAGCACTAACCAAACAGAAATAGCAGTTAGTTAAAACAAATATTTCCCTATCTTCATTTTAAAACATTTTCTTTATGAACAGATTAGCTATATTAGCGGTGAGCGTTGCATTATTAACCTCCTGCAAGCTGATGCCCAAAGAAGGAAAAGATCATCAACAAACTAAAACAAGTAAAATGTCAGGAACTAACACAGACTGGAAGCATTCAGCCAATATTTATGAAGTAAATGTAAGGCAGTATACACCGGAAGGTACCTTTAATGCTTTTGTAAAAGAACTGCCACGCCTGAAAGATATGGGAGTGCAGGTATTATGGTTTATGCCTGTAACGCCTATTGCCAAAGAAAAAATGAAAGGAACTATGGGAAGTTATTATGCCTGTTCTGATTATACATCTATTAATCCGGAGTTTGGGACTTTGGATGATTTCAAAAAACTGGTGGATACAGCCCATGATCAGGGCTTTAAAGTGATCATAGACTGGGTGGCTAACCATACCGGCTGGGATCATGTATGGACAAAATCGAACCCCGATTATTATTTGCACGATTCTGCCACAGGTACTTTTCATGTGGCCAGCGGTATGGATGATATTATTGAGCTGAACTATCAGAATCCTGAACTGCGCAAAGCTATGACAGAAGCGATGAAATTTTGGGTAAAGGAGTGCGATATCGATGGTTTCAGGTGCGACCTGGCATCGTGGGTGGAAGTGGATTTTTGGCAGGAAGCAAGGCCCCAGGTAGATGCGGTAAAGCCGTTATTCTGGCTGGGTGAGTTTGATGAACTGGAAAATCCTGAATATGGTAAGGTGTTCGATGCCAGCTATTCCTGGAAATGGATGCATAAGACTAAGGATTTTTTTCAGCAACACCAGCCATTACATGAGTTATCAGACCTTTTACAGCAATATAGGGCTATAGGAGATAGCAGCATGCGTGCCTGGTTTACTACCAACCATGATGAAAACAGCTGGAACGGTACAGAGTACGAAAAATATGGGGATATGGCTAAATCGCTTGCTGTATTCAGCTGTACCTGGAACGGTGTGCCACTTATTTACAGCGGACAGGAGCTTCCTTTGAAAGATAAGCGTCTGAAATTTTTTGATAAGGACCCTATTCCCTGGACAGGCAATTATGAGCTGCACGAATTTTATAAAACATTGCTAAATCTTCATAGCAGTAATCCGGCCTTAAGAGGTGGTGATCCCTCGGCGCAAACCTTTAAACTGACAACCACTGCTGATGATAAGATTTTTGCCTATTTACGTAAAAACGGGAACGATGAAGTTCTGGTGGTGCTGAACTGGTCAAGAGATGCCGTAAGCTTTGATATTACAGATACCCGGCTGAACGGGTCTTTCAATGAGGTATTTTCAGGTACTTTGAAAGAGCTCATTGCATCCAAAAGCTTTAGTATGCAGCCATGGGACTACCTGGTTTATACTAAAAAATAGTATAGCATATTTCTGCGGTTAAAAGGGTACAAGCCTGTTTACTAAAAGGCTTGTACCCCCGAAAGGCATATAAGGAGCTATTTTGCAACTTGTGCCGGTGATAATGCCTGCATAAACAAAAAGCCAGAAATAGCCTGTTACACCTGTTTCCGTATCCAGCCTCCTTTTCTGAATAATATGAAAGACACAATTGTAATAGCAGCTTCTGCCACAGGAATGGCTATAAAAACGCCGGTTGCCCCAAGGTTTAAATATTGGGCCAGCAGGTATGCCACGGGTATCTGGAATAACCAAAACCCAAAGAAATTGACTTTGGTAGGAGTCCAGGTGTCACCCGATCCGTTAAATGCGTTAATCATAACCATGCCCACTCCATAGAAAACAAATCCTGATGCCATTATATACATGGCTCTTTTGGCTACTGAGCGTACATGCTCCACTTCACTAAAGAAACTAACCAGCCAGTCTCCCAATAGAAAGAAGATAAGCGATACCCCAAGCATAAAAATAACATTGTACTTGACTGTTTTCATAACGCTCTGCCGGGCTCGTTCCGGTGCGTTAGCTCCCAGGTTTTGTCCTACCA
>DAOLFI010000614.1:0-3112 GCA_035326385.1 Niabella sp. | reverse complement strand
ATTTTATCAATAACGACTTTGATAAAACCACATGGAGCATTTTTACTGCTGATGGTTACCAGTTACAGCAAACAGGTTCAGGCTTTGCAGACTGGAGGCCCTACTCTATGGAACAATGGGCACAGTCCCAAACAGGAATTATTGCCGACAGCTTATGGACTAACGAAAAGATGATCAATGCACCCGCCAGGATGTATGAAACGAAACCTTACTCAAAACTAACACGCCCTGTAAACTTTCACAGCTGGCGGCCTAACTATTCCGATCCTGAATTCAGCTTGACACTTTATGGCAATAATATCCTGAATACAACCGAAACGCAGCTTTACTACATCTATAACGAAAATGATAAAACGCATACAGCGGGAGGCAACATGGTGTACGGCGGACTTTTTCCGTATATCAATATTGGCTCTGAATACACTTTTAACCGAAAAACAATAATATCCCCGAAGGTTAAGGAGTGGGACGAATGGAATAATTATGTAGGAGCAAGCATTCCTTTAAGCTGGGCCGGCAACCGCACCTATAAATCATTCAATATAGGCAGCACTTATTATCTGCGTTCCGATTTTAACAAAGGACCTGACAAAGACAATTTTAAAGAATTAAAATTCAGCTACATGGCACATCGCATCAGCTGGGCACAGCAGGTACAGTCCATGGCACAGGATATTTACCCGAGGTTTGGGTATAGCGCTAATGCCCAGTTCAGGCATGCATTAAACTTTACCAAAAGCTGGCAAGGCTATGCCGGGCTTAATTTATACCTGCCCGGTGTACTCCCGGCGCACAGCCTGGTGCTTAACGGTGCACTTCAGTATTCAGGAAGCCCTGAACGTGTATTTGGAAACCGAACGGCGTTTGCAAGAGGTTATGGAGCAAGGGATTCTGCAGGGTTATATACAACAAGGGCCAATTATCATTTTCCTGTTCTTTACCCCGATTGGGGCTTTGCGAATATCTTTTACCTGCAACGTGTAAGAGCTAATTTGTTTTACGATTATTCTGTGGCATTTAATAAAAAAAACACAGAAAAAGCCGCCGTACAAAGTACCGGTGCTGAAATTTATTTTGATACGAAGTGGTGGAATCAGCACCCCCTGACATTAGGTTTCAGAGCGGGCAGTTTACTCACGCCTGTACCCGGCAGCAATGAGCGAAAATTCTTTTTTGAGTTTTTATTGCCTACCAGCCTGATACCAAGGTAGCAGATATTCAGGGCTATCAACGGAGAATTATATCATTTTCAAACATCTCAATCACCTACCAGCACCCCGCTCACATTCCAGGCGCTAAAGCTGGTACCTTCAGGCTTGCCCTGTGGAATTTTTACCTGTATGGTATGCTTGCCGGCTGGTAAATTCCCAAGACTGATAATATAAGGATTGGTCACTGTTCCCGGGCACCAGTTAGACCTGCTTAAATCAGAAGATGATAACCCGGTTGAAAAATTACCGGATGCCGGATTATATAAGCGATAGGAGCCGCAATCCTCCCGCCAGGGTACAATTTTCAAAACTACTGTGCCATCCAGTAAAACCGTATTTTCCTTTGGAACAAACTCATCCCCATTTCCCCAGCCGCCGTGACCTGTTGTAGTATATCTTAACACAGCATTTTTAACAGGTTCCTTTAACTCAAAGTTTACAATCAAACCTTTATCACTGTTAAACATAGTAGCATATTCCTGCGCTGCCATTTCCATAATGTTCAGAGTGTTAAAAAGAGGTACTACTTTTTCAGGAGACACTCCTGCATCTTTGTGAATGGTAATTTCGGCATTAATGCGATGGCCACCTTTATCATAGTTTCCAATAAACACACCTATATACACTTCCTTACCGTTTAGCAGGGAGGCAAACTTTGAAATATCCTGCCGGTAAGGCACTACCTCATGCCATTCTTTTCCTTTAAGCTGAATATGGTTATACCCTTTAATTCCAAAAGGTGTAAAAAAGCGCATCAGCTCTATTGCAGGGTCGTAATCACTGGTAGCTATTACGCCCTGGTATGTTTTACCATTACCGTTTTCATATACGGGCAAGGTGGCTGCCCCATTTTTCAAGCCATCCAAAAAAGATTGCTTTTTATCAACGGGAATTAAAAATACAGTGCCGGTACGATCATATGCATCGCCGTTTGATTGCTCTTTCAATTCCAGAAAAATATTTTTTGACGATCCAAATTCAGGAAACTTTACCCTCTTCACTACAACCGTTCCATTAGCAAAGCGCATTACACCAGGCTTTACAGTTGCAGTATCTGCAAAATTGATTACCTGGTCCTTGAATAAGGGAACAGTAATAAAACGGCTTTGCCAGATCTTGTCGCGGTAACTTAGCAGATCCATAAATTCGGGCCGCGCTTTGGTAAAATAAGCAGGTGGTGTAAATGTGATCTTCTTTACTTCGTCGGCCGTCATCGTAAAATTGCCATTACGAACCATTTCCAGCACCAGGCCTATATCCTGGCCTAAAATTCCAGGTGCTCCTTTTACCGGCAGCGCCTTTGTGTACCAAAGTTCGATAGTATTTGAGTTTACAATGGTCTTCGCTTTTTTACAGGTATATCCTAATATGGTTTTGCTTTCATCCAGGAACTCGAATTTCTGATTTTTTATAGCTGATGAATCTGTTGTGCTGATACAGGTGCTGTCATTTAAAAAACTATATAACTGCTGGTACAGGCTGCTTCTTTCAATGATAAAAAGCTCTGCCGGGAAATTACCGTCCCCCCTGAAATCCCTTTCGTTTGTCACTAATGTATGATGTGCATTGGTAAACATCAAAACCCTGTTCTGATCAGATAAACTTTTGCCATTACTGGAGGAAGTGTAAGTTATACGGTAGGTACCGGCATCTTTTGTAAAGGGAATCTGCGCTGCAGCATTCAGCAAATTACCAAAGACTATAAAAAGAAAAAAGGCCCTCATACAGTTAATCATCAGTATTATTTAAGTTTTTTATTATAGTTGGGACTGACCAAAAAGGCCCCTTGATTGTTATATTGTCCTGATAGCTATTCGGGAGACGAAAATATAGACAATCAAGCAGTTAGTCTTCGACAAGCTGTTAATGACAAGTTCTTTTAAATGTTAATAATCAACAAA
>DAOLFI010000613.1:0-3135 GCA_035326385.1 Niabella sp. | reverse complement strand
CGTTACTATTCTGTCCGATATACAGATCACCGGCAGCATCCATAAAAGCGGTACGTTTTGTACCTGAGGCAGGAAGATCTCCTCCTATACTTCCCTTCACGGTAACGGCACCATTAGCCGGGTTAATAGTAAGCAGGCGACGCTGATTTGTAACAGCATATATAGTACCGTCAGCACCATATACAAAATCGTCTATCGTTTCGCCTACGTTTAACTCTGTTAGCGTTCTGATTTCATTTGCGGCAGGGTTTGTTTGCGTAAGGTCTATAGAAACCAGGTCTTTAGTATTGTTATTAAATACATAATACACACCAGTTGGAGATATATCCCCAGCCGAAAAACCGGAGAAAAGGCCGGTAGCAGGAACTGTTTCATAGGCGCCGTTGGCTCCTATCCTGTAAATCCCACCTGTATTATCAATCGAATATAAAAAATTATCAGCGGGGTTATATGCCAGGCCATTCAGGGTAGTAGGAAGGCTACCTACCAGGGTGGGCGAAGTGGCATTAAGCGCCAATGAATACAGATAGTTATCAGTACCTTCACGGTTAACAGTAACGTAAGCCAGCCCATCAGCACAGTTTACAGTAGTAGGCTGCGCCAAAGCAATTTGCTGCCCCATTACAAGGGCGGCTATTGCTAAAATAGCTGTTCTGGCTTTGTTAAACAGCCGTTTTTTCAAGGATTGTTTAATTTTCATGTGATTGTTGATTTTTGTTAAACTTTTAGCGAATATTTTTAGGTATAATTATTTTAACATATTGATATATAGCATGCTTCTACAATCTTAATTTGTATCCTGATAACATTAAAGGTTTTAGATTTTAGCTTGTTATATCAGTAATATTTTATTTGTTAGAGGATAAATTCCGCGGGCTCACAGGATAATCTTTTCAAAAGGCTTCTTTAAAAATCTACTTTAAAATGTTAATTTTTAAGACACATTGATGCGCAAATATATAGGCCTACCAAGCGTCTTAAAAGAACTTGTATTACCATAATAAGGAAAATGATAAGTGTTTCCGTAAAATGAAAAAATGGTAATACAACATGTTATTAAAATAAAAAAAAATATATAGGTATTTAATAAAAAGCGCTTTAAGAAAAACATGATTTTCAAAATCAGGAAATTGAAAAATGTATCATAGTGTTATCAGATATTAGGTCGTAGCAGAAAAGAAAAAATTAATTTAAATCAATTCTATAAATTTACCCCGTACTTCAACGTTACTAACTTAAGATGTTCATGATAATACCCACAACAAGTGGTAACCATTCTGATCTTAAGTTAATGGCATTGCCTTTACTTGTAAAAAACTTTAACTACCGGAAATTCTGAATGCAGCAGCACATGAAATTCAAGATTCATTTCTTACTTGTATTTACTACATTTTTAATATCCGCTCCCGGGAAAACCCAGGATGCAGAAGTCTTTAATAAAATTTATATCCAGGCATATCTTGAAATAGCTCCTAAGGACGTTAAGAGGGCATTTGATATAGCTGATTCTCTTTATAAAACGTCTACCCTTCCCCTATTTCAGGCTAAAAGCCTAATGCTATCAGCTACGCTTTACCAGCAAAAACAGGAACTGACAAAATCAATAGCGTTTGCTGAAAAAGCAGATAGCATCATCAGTAAAACAAACGATTATAACTGGAAAGTAAGGATCTGCGGGTTTCTTGCTACCCAATATCGCCTGATGCTGTTATATAATAAGTCCAGAAGCTACTCACAGAAAGCGCTCGGGATGATATCGCAAATTGAAAATCCCGAAACAGCCAATAGTGCTGCGGGATTAATGAAACAGGAGCTTGCCTATTATGACCAGGCTCTTAAAAACTACAGATCATCCATACAACACATACAAGAATCTCAAAAACACTTCAGCCAAATTACGCAAAACAGGGATTTTTTAATGGCAGGTAATGAGCAGTTGTTAGGGCTTAACTATTATTACCTTAAGGATTATGAAAATGCTTTGAAACATTATCATAAAGGCATGGCACTTTTAAGTAATCTGCCGCCTAATATCACTACCGGCCTTATTTATAATGGTATGGCGGGTGTGTTTATTGAGACAAATGAATTGGTAAAGGCCAAAAGATACCTGGACAGCGCCATAAAAGTAGCAAATGAGTCGCCAGACCTTCAGCTGAAAAATGTAATATATAAGACTTCCCAGGATTACTATACAAAAACAAATGATCTGGCTAAACTGCAGGATACCCGTCAAAAACAGGATACAGTTACGGAACAGATTTTTGCAAATGCCACCAGCGCTATTGACAGCCTTGTTCTTAAATTAGAAAAGCAGCAACAGGCTACAGAAGCTGACAGCAACAAAAAGGACATCTACATAATAGTAGGTATTACACTGTTGCTTGGCGGTATTTTTTTCTTTTTTCTCTACAGAAAAAAACAAAAGAAAATAATGCTGGAAAAATTCAAAGCTGCTTTACAACAGGCAGAGCAGAAAGAACATCAGCACATCCGGAGTTTTACAGCAACTGAAACAACAGATACTGAGCCTGCAATAGCTCGTTCCATTAAAGAAAACGAGGTTAGCGACAGTAAAAATGCTCCTGAAAATGTAAAAGCCCCTACCCCTTATCCTAATCACGAAGAAAACTCTTTAATACCGGAAGAAACAAAGCTAAGGCTGCTGACCAGCCTCAGAGAATTTGAATACTCAAACCTTTTTACATCCGGCAATATATCGTTATCTTACCTGTCTGCACACCTTAACACTAATTCCAAGTACCTCTCTTATGTAATAAAAAAATACAAACAAAAAGATTTTAATAGTTATATTAACGAGTTGCGTATTAATTACATCATGGAAAATCTAAAAAATAATCCTGAATGGAGACAATATAAAATCAGTGTGCTTGCAGAGAAAGGTGGTTTTTCCTCACACAGCAAATTTGCAACAATATTTAAGGCCAATACCGGACTGTCTCCTTCTATTTTCATCCAATATCTAAGTCAAGATAAAGGAGATCAATACTAATCAATAAAAACAAAAAAGTCCAGCATTTCTGCTGAACTTTTTTTATGTCGGGACGACTAGATTCGAACTAGCGACCCCTTGCACCCCATGCAAGTGCGCTACCGGGCTGCGCTACGTCCCGA
>DAOLFI010000612.1:0-3140 GCA_035326385.1 Niabella sp. | reverse complement strand
GATCATTCAGCATAAGATTCCCAAAGTGGTGATTGGCTGCAGGGACAGCTTTGAAAAAGTGGATGGTAAAGGGATCGCTAAATTACATAAGGCCGGTATAGAAGTAATAACAGGAGTTCTGGAAAATGAAGCTATTGCATTAAACAGGGCCTTTTTTACCTTCCATGAGCAAAAACGTCCATATATTATACTAAAATGGGCGCAAACCGCTGATGGTTTTATTGCAGGTGCAGGTAATGAAAGATTATTGATCAGCAACGATTATTCCAATCGTTTGGTACATAAGTGGCGCACCCATGCTGCGGCCATCATGGTAGGCGCCAATACAGCAATAAAAGACGATCCTTTGCTGGATAACAGGAACTGGACGGGCCCGGCTCCCAAAAAGGTACTATTTGATCCGCGTTTAAAAGTGCCCGCGCATTTAAGATTATTTAACAGTAAGGATGTAGTATTTGTCATCAATACCGTTAAAGATGCTGTGATGCAAAATATCCTGTATATCAAAACAGCTAAGCCTGATATCATAAAAAATACTTTACATCAGTTGTACCAGCTCAATATTCAAAGTGTATTGGTGGAAGGAGGGAGGGGACTGCTTCAATCTTTTATTGATGCCGCTATATGGGATGAAGCTTATGTTATAACTAATAAAAGCTTGCTGGCGAATGGCGGATTACCAGCGCCTTTGCTTACCGGTCAGCATAAGCTAAAAGAAGAAAGATTGCTGAACGATGAGATTACCTATTTTAAAAACGGGAAAAATAATAAGATTTATGCAGCTGCCTGATTATTTTAATACTATAGAGACTACAGGTACTGCAGAGTTTAAGGACAGGGGCAGCCGCTTTATTGCTGTTGCAGCTCCTGTTAAAACAATTGCGGATTGCAGGCAAAAGCTGGCGGATATAAAAAAAGAATATCCCAAAGCGAGCCATTACTGCTTTGCGTACAGGTTGGGGCTGGACAATAACCAATTCAGGGTGAGTGATGACGGCGAACCTTCGGGGTCTGCCGGCAGGCCTATCCTGGGTCAGATGGATAGCAGGGGTGTTACAGATATTTTGATAGTAGTGGTGCGTTACTTTGGGGGTACGTTGCTTGGAGTACCCGGTTTGATCAATGCGTACAAGTCTGCCGCTGCAATGGTACTGCAGGTAATGCCTTTAGTGCGCAGGCCGGTATTGGTACCTTATCACCTGCAGTTCGACTATACCAAAATGAACGAGATCATGACTGCTGTCAAGCAATTTGACTGCGAGGTGCTGAAGCAGGAGCTTCAGTTGTTTTGCGTAATGGATATTGCTATTCCGCGGTATCGCCTTAATGAAACACTCATGAAGCTGAATGATATCAGGGACCTTTCTATAGAAGCTATAAAGCAGTAGCAGGAAGTAAAAAATTTTTACGGTAGTATTTTGCTTTACCAGATTAAGGTAACCATATCCTTATAGTTGGAAAATTGCTCATCAACTGTAATGATGCTCATCTTTTCGGTGATGGCGGTAGCAATAATCAGCCGGTCGAACGGGTCTTTGTGCGTTGATATCAGCGGAACATTGTCATATTCTGATAAATATTTTTCAGAAATGGGCAATACTAAAATATTGTGAGAAATAACATTGTTAAAGTATTTATGTAATGGAGTGTTTAACTCTAATTTTCCGATTTTTAATTTGATGGCGATTTGATAAAACGAAACCATGCTTACAAATATTTCATTGAGAGGCTCATCAATTAATTGATACGCCTTTTGTGAAAGAGAGGTGTTCCCCTGAACATACCAGATAAGAGTATGAGTGTCAAGCAAAAACTTCATTACATATAATCTTTTAAGTCGTCAAGCGGCTCATTGAAATCGGGGGACATATATAAAAGCGACCCTTTGCCAAAACCAAACTTACGAGTAGTTTCAACGTCATCTTTTTTAACTACCTTTTCCGTAAAAGTCACCAGCACTTCAACAGGTTTATCAGTTTCCGGCAGCTCTTCTAAAATAATCTGCCCATTATTGTAAACGCCTTTTATTGTAGTTAACATATCCTTTGTTTTGGATCAAGTTACTCATTAATACTAACACCCACTCTGTAAAAATTTCATGAAATGCTTTTCTGTACTGCATTTTAGTCATATTTAACAACGTGTTTATGACATACTTACATTAAAACCCGGCTTGGATTTTGATTTGATAATTACACATAAAGCTGCATAAAAAGCTTAAAAAATATTACCAATCAAATTTTAACCGATAATATATGAATTTAGGAAATTTTACAATAAAAGCGGCAGAGGCATTCCAGCAGGCGCAGCAGATTGCCTTTAATGCGCAAAATCCGAATATTGAGACAGAGCACATACTAAAGGCTTTATTGGACCAGGAAGATTCTCCCATTGATTATCTTTTAAAGAAGAATAATGTAACGGTGAACCTGGTAGAAACAAAGCTGAATGAACTGTTGGCTAAACTACCCAAAGCATCGGGTGAACCTGCACAGCAAATCAGCCGTGATGCTAATAATGCGGTACTGCGGGCCGGCGCTTCTTTAAAACAATTCAATGATGAGTTTGTTACACCCGAGCATTTGCTTTTAGCTATAGTAGAAGGCAATGATGCCGCAGGTAAATTATTGAAAGATGCGGGACTTACAGCAAAGGGATTAATAACTGCTATTAAAGAATTGAGACAGGGCTCAACCGTATCGTCTCAAACCCAGTCGCAGGAGTTCAACGCACTTAATAAATATGCCAAGAATCTGAACGAACTGGCACGCCAGGGGAAATTAGATCCTGTAATCGGCCGGGATGAAGAAATACGCCGTACCCTTCATATACTCACCAGGCGTACAAAAAACAACCCTATCCTGGTAGGAGAGCCGGGTGTAGGTAAAACGGCTATCGCCGAAGGCATCGCCCATCGTATTGTAAATGGTGATGTTCCCGAAAACCTGAAGTCAAAAGTTATTTATGCTCTTGATATGGGACTGCTGATTGCAGGCGCCAAGTATAAAGGTGAGTTTGAGGAGCGTTTAAAAGGCGTGGTAAAAGAGGTGAGCGGCAGCGATGGTGAAATTATCCTTTTTATTGATGAGATACATACGCTGGTAGGTGCAGGAGGCGGGGAAGGCGCTATGGATGCAGCC
>DAOLFI010000611.1:0-3143 GCA_035326385.1 Niabella sp. | reverse complement strand
AGGCGGGTATTCCGGTTCAATAACGGGCTTATTTCCTTTTTGCTTGAGGTAGCCTAATACTTCGGAGCGAAGAAAATACACCCTGCCTCTTTGTTTATGGCAGGGCAGGCCGCGTTTCATCCAGTCGTGCAGGGGAACTAAAGAGATGCGGAACATACCAGCGATCTCTTTACGGGTTAGTAAGGGTTCTTCACCTTCGGTTTGCGTAGGTTGTGCAGGAATTTGCTCTAAACATTCCTTTATTGCTTCCTTAATCCACCTGCGAAAATCTCCCTCGTTGGGAATAAATAGCGTATCCATAAAATTGATTTTTATGGATGCAACATGGATCAGATTTTAACCAAAGTCAATGATGGATGGAGTATGGATTTTTTGGGATTAGTAATAAATCAGTTATAACGAAGTTCAGGCGAGTGAACGCATGTAAGGGAATAGTGAAAGGCTAAATAAAAAGAGCTTCATCAGTAAAAAAAATCTTCCAATGCCTGAATAAGCTGTTTTACTTTAGGGCTTTTATAGTTTATTAATTCATTTTGGCTGCGGGCTTTCCCTTGCAGTGTGTTTAATTTTAGATTCTTAAAGGCTTCAAAGTGTAAAGCAAGTATTGCAGCAATATCTGTATCCGAAAACTTTTTAAAAAGCTGTTCACCCTTTTGCAAGGACGAAGGGGCCTGAACGTTTTTCAGCAGGATCAGCAGTTGGATAATCAACGTTTCATGGTTGCGATTATTCAATTCAATACTTCCGGTACTAAAAGAATTGGTTAGTTCCCTTAGTTCTGTATCGGCTGTTTTCATAATCTGGTCGATATGGCCGGACAATTTTTCTACCAGTATTTTAACCTGCTGGTCGGCATTGGCTTCTTTTGTCGTTCCGACCTCCTGGATAATAGATTGAACACCCGCAGAAAGTTCCTGTTTTAAATCATTTTGTTCCTGATTAATTTTCTCCCGGATCTGGTCATGCAATTCGGATTGCTTTTCAGTAACCCACTCAAGGGCGGCGTTTAATTTCCTTTGTTGGTGGCCTTTTCTTTTCAGCCGGTCGTTGATCTCATATTTAAGAAACCGAAGAAAATCAGCTTTATCCGGATACAGGCTATAATGAAATTCAAGATACCGGATAATATCAAATCCTTCGTATTCATACAACTTGTTGAAGATTTCGTTTATATAGCGTATTGCAAATGGCTCTTTAGGGAAATACAGATAAAAGTCCTGATCATAGTCTCCAAGCCGGTAAACAAAATAGGCGGTAAACCCTCCCGGAGTAGCAGAATATCCCGACCGGTAACCGAATGTAGCCAGCATATTTCTAAAAATCATCCGGGAAAACAACCATTTTTTTATATTCATAACCTTTCTTTTTCATTAGGAAAACATACCACAAAGTAATGAAAATTATACACTCTTTAATGAGCGTAAAAAAGCCCTGAAAGTCATGGCAATCAGGGCGTAGGCTGGTATCCAAATCTGTTAGACCGCCTTTAAGGTCGCATTATTATTATTATTATTATCAAGTTTTGTTTCATTCTTAAATGCCAGTAATCTACCCGAAAATTCTTTTTTAACTTCTCGCCCATAGTCGCCCAGGTAGATTTCTGTTGTCGTTAGGCTGGCATGGCCCAGGGCTTCCTTAATATATTCAGTTGTAGCCCCGGTTTGTTTGGAATGTGTGGCATAGGAATGACGGCACACCATATTGTTTGGCTTCCTTGATAATTCCATATCTTCTCCAATAATGACCATCCCGTCAGTAATAAATTTAGTTAATGTTCTAACGCGGCTGTACTGCTCCATCGGGTTCATTGATGCATCTAATACGGGAAAGATATAATTATCCGGGCGCCGATCTTTATTTCCCCACTTTTCAATAATAGCCTGCATATCTTCATTTATATAGGCTGTAATTAGTATGGGATCATCTTTCATCGAGCGCTCCGTTTTCGCCCGGATAAAATGAAGAAATTCTCCATCAATATTCTCATATTTCAGGTAGGCAAGATCCTTGGGATTCATGCCATTGCCGAAATAGCAGAAAAACCAGTAAGCTTTTGCTCTCTGGATCTGGATGTGTTCTTCCTCCGGCTCAAATTCATACAAACATTGAACCTCGCTACGTTCTAATGATTTTTTTGCCTTCTTGGCTGTTGGAATCTTGTATTTCTTCTTTCCAAAAGGATAAATGTCTGCTTTCACTACCCCTTGATCAATCGCCTCATTAAATACCGCACGTAAAGAACGCAGCTTTATTCCTACTGTGCCTTTGGAGCTTTTATTATCATCAATCATCCAGCGCTCAAACTGAAAAAGGTATTGGCGGGTAATTGCTGAAAACGGAACATTACCCCGAAATCGCTTTAATGAGGTATAAGCATCCCGGTAACTTAATGCCGTGCCTATCCTACCTTCCATCAACAAATTCTTTATATAGTTGATAAAGGTTACTGCGATGTAATCAGCAGCGGGGCTTTCCTCTTTGAAGATTGGAAAGCGTTCTTCGTAAGGTGAAAAATCAAATTCAACTAATGTCTTTGAAAACGCTTGTTGCGGTACCTTTTCAGTTATAACTGATTTTTTCTCCTTTTTCTTACGTTTCCTGAATGCTGGATTTTTATTGATAAATTCCTCTTCGAAGCAACCAAAATCGAATGGATTATTTCCTCGAACAAAAGTTATAGCACTCTTTTCCGCCTCCTGTAAAGTCGTTCTTATTTTTTGCAATTCATCGCTTACCCGTGGTGCTGGGAACTTATTATAATCCTTCTGGGTAAGATCATAGATTGTAGAATAGTGTTCGCTTTTTCGATCCAGTGTTACCCTTAATTTCACAGGATAAAGATTTTCTTTTTTTACCCTCCTTGTGTCCAATACAATTGCCATACTTACTGCCATGATGAAAAGATTTTTATGTTAAAAAATCTCTCCTCACTAAATATTTGCAAACAAATTTGCAAACAATTAGCGGTTAAACCGGGTATTTTTCCAGTTTAAGCGAAGCTAACAAATATCTCTTTAGTTTTTGATAATCAAATGATTAAGTATAATTTAATTAAACCAAGTTTAGATAAATTAGGTTCTCAGTTTGACTTAAAATCCTGTGGGCAGCAATGTCCGTGCGGGTTCAAGTCCCGCCTGGGGCAC
>DAOLFI010000610.1:0-3146 GCA_035326385.1 Niabella sp. | reverse complement strand
AAATAAAAAGGTTTTAACCCAATTTACCACCAACTATTTTTCAGTACATTACCCAAATAAAAAATCCCGGCTCTTACCGGGATTTCATTTATTCAATCAATCAGTTGATATATTTATTTTCCGGGATAATTCCTCAGCAATTCATTAGGGTTGAATGTGATTTTATTCAGAATAGCTTTCTTTTTAGAAGGAAGTAAATAGCTGTTTTGACTTTTCTCAAAAGAAAGGTTATTGTTGGAATAAGTTTTACCGGAAGCAGCCTCTGTATTAATCAGGTTCTCTCCCTTGAAATACATTCCTGACCGGAGTGAAAAAGAATGAAGCTGGGCGCCCGGTTTATTATCCAGAGAAAAACTTTTAGGTTTTTCCTTGCTGAGATTCTCAGCAGCAACTTCTCCTTCCGCGTACGCTGCCGCAGATAAGGAAAAGATGAACAGTAAGTTAAAAAATATGGCCTTTAGCATAACTGATAAGTTAAATATTATTAAAGACAACACAAAGATACGAAATTTTATGAGAATATATAATAAATTTTAGAATTTTATTAACAATTGTACAATTGGCTAATAAACAACTGCCAAAATAGTTTTGCACAGTTGAGGAAAACTTACATGCTTTATTATTGTTGAAGTAGTATAAATTAGTAACTGGTAACAGTTTCGGCGTGGTAATTAAAATAAAAGGAGGTTATTATGAAGGATTTTTCCCAACACGATGAAGAGAAGGACCAGGAACTGGATGAGATATTGCAACGCTATGAAAATTTGAGAAAGGGGAGAAGTGGTTCTTATATTGAAGAGGAAGCTTTTGAGAAAATTATTGAATATTTTGAGGCACAGGAACAATATATAAAAGCTTTCCAGGCCGTTGAAATAGCTATCGGGCAATTTCCCTATTCAGCATCACTGATTATCAAAAAGGCCGATTTGCTGTTAAGCAAGCGCAGGTATGAAGAGGCGCTCAGTTTACTGGAACAGGCTGCTATATTTGATAACAATAATATTGATATATATATATTGAAAACTGAAGCCTTTCTTGCGCTGGACCGGCAGGAAGAGGCGGTAGCCCTGTTAAATGAAGCATTGGCGTTATTTGAGGGAGAAGATAAGATAGACCTGCTTTTTGAGCTGGCTGATGTATATGACGATTATGAAGACTTTGACAAGGTATTCGATTGCCTTAAAGAAATACTGGTGCAGGAACCGGAAAATGAAGAAGCGCTGTATAAGATCTGTTTCTGGACAGATTACACAGGCCGCAATGCAGAAAGTATAGAAATTCACAAAGAGATCATTGATGAGTACCCCTACAATGAACTGGCCTGGTTCAACCTGGGCGCGGCTTTTCAGGGAATAAAGCTTTATGAAAAAGCTATTGATGCCTATCAGTATGCCCTGGTGATAGACGAAAAAATGGATTATGCCTATCGCAATATCGGGGATGCCTATATCCGTTTACGTAAGTACAGGGATGCCATAGAGAACCTGGAGAAAGTGCTGGAGCTGTCCAAGCCAGAAGATGTTATTTATGAAGCAATTGGGTATTGCTACGAAAAGATGAAGAACTATGCGCAGGCAAGGTTTTATTATCGTAAGGCATCGCACTTAAATCCTGAGGCAAGCTATCTTTCTTACAAAATAGCCTTTACCTATTACAAAGAAGAGAAATATGAGCTTTGTATAAAACAGCTTGATACCGCTTTAAAGCTAAAACGTAATAAAGCTGAGTACAATATTTTAATGGGCGATTGTAAAATGAAGCTTGGGTTTGAGAAAGAAGCTATTCAGTATTTTTCCAACGTGGTGAGATTGAAGCCCAGATCTGCCATTGGCTGGGAAGCGCTTATAAAATGTTTATACGATGCGGGATATTATGATGAAGCGTTGAAGCAGGTGCAAAATGCGATACAGATGACCAGGGATAAGCCTGTATTCACTTATTATAAAGCGCTTTTGTATTTTGTGCAGGGTAAAAAAAAGGAAGCTTTAATGCACCTGGAAGAAGCGCTGATCCAATCTCCTGCACAGCTAAAAAAGATAATCCAGGTTAACCCGGCGCTGCTTCAGCATCAGCAGGTGGCAGATCTCATCCTGAAATATAAAAAACGCAAAGGAGGAAAATAGCTGATCGTGATAAGCTTATAGTGCAGCCGCATAATTCTTGATATGGCTCATTATCTTTCCTGTTTTTGAACAATATATAATACATTTGCCGCTATACCAATTTGAATTAGGGAATGAAGTTTAATCTGACTCAGTTACCGGAAAGGAAGCAACAACCCCGCACTGCCGGACTTACAATGGTGATGGATAAAGGCCTCAGCCTTGAAGAAGCTAAAAATTTTATGGATGTATCGCATCCTCATGTTGATATTGTGAAGCTGGGTTTTGGGACTGCTGTGGTTACCCCGAGGCTTGAAGAAAAAATAGCTTTATATAAATCGCATGGTATGGCAGTGTATTTTGGTGGTACATTGTTTGAAGCTTACCTGGTACGGAACCAGGTACAGGATTATATAGACACTTGCAGGAATTTCGGAATTGACTATATGGAAGTAAGCGACGGCTCTATCATTGTTCCCCATGCTGAAAAATGTGGTTATATAGAAAAACTGACCCGGTACGGCACCGTACTAAGCGAGGTAGGAAGCAAGGACGCCACACATATCATACCTCCTTATAAGTGGATAGAGCTTATGCAGGCCGAGCTGGAAGCCGGCTCTTCTTATGTAATAGCCGAAGCAAGAGAGGCTGGTAATGTAGGTATTTACAGGGGTACCGGTGAAGTGCGTGAAGGCCTGGTGCAGGAAATACTGACCCAAATCCCTTCTGAAAAAATAATCTGGGAAGCGCCTCAAAAGGCCCAGCAATTATATTTCCTGGAGCTGATAGGGTGCAACGTAAACCTGGGTAATATACCCCCTAATGAAGTAATTGCCCTTGAAGCAATGCGTATAGGGCTTCGTGGTGACACTTTTCATTTATATCTCGACTCGAAAACTACTGCCTGATGCATCTGTATGGCCTTATTGGCATGCCTTTGAGCCAGTCTTTTTCAAAAAAATATTTTACCGAAAAATTTGAAAGGGAAAATATTGGAGATACAGCTTACGAGCTGTTCCCGCTGAACGATATTTCTTTATTACC
>DAOLFI010000609.1:0-3146 GCA_035326385.1 Niabella sp. | reverse complement strand
TAAGCACGGCCGATCGGTATGATGACAGACCGCACTACCTGCAGATCTAACTGAGCTGTTATTTTTATCTTGCCTGCTTTACTTCAATCGCTTCAAGCCCCCTCGCAGTGTCGCGCGTAGTATAAGTTACCTGATCGCTTGAGTCAATCTGATGTATAAGGCCGTTTCTATGCACAAAAATATCTTTACCGCCTTCTGAAGGTGTTATAAATCCAAACCCTTTTTCGTCATTAAAAAATTTTACTGTTCCTTGTTTCATAATTGTTTATTTTAAGTATTAATTGATAAATGTATAAGCTATACCTTTTTTCCCGGCCCGGCCTGTACGGCCAATGCGGTGAATATAGGCATCCATTGTCTGGGGTAGCTGGTAATTGATCACATGCGTTATATCCTGTACATCCAGGCCTCTTGAGGCAACATCAGTAGCGATTAACACACGTGTATGACCGGTCTTAAATTGCTGGATAGCTTTGGTACGATAATGCTGTGATTTATCACCATGGATCACATCCGACCTCACGCCTCTTCGTATCAACTGCTTATTGATCTTGTCTACCGTTCTTTTGGTTTCGGCGAACAGCATTACTTTTTCAAAGCTGTCACCGCTCAACAGGTTGAATAACACGTCCATTTTATCTTCATTGGGTGCCACTTCAAGAACATTCTGCTCTACCATGCTGCTGGCGGTTTTACCATTGCTCACGTTTATAATAACCGGGTCCTGAACTATCTGGCGGATCAGTGCTTGCTGAGAAGCGTTAATAGTGGCCGAAAATAACAGGGTTTGCCTGCGTGCACTGGTGAGCGATACAATAGTTTTAACGTCATTAATAAATCCCATATCCAGCATACGGTCAAATTCATCCAGTATTAGAACAGCTATTTCACTTAGATTTAAAGCCTTTCTGTTTACCAGATCTATCAACCGTCCGGGCGTAGCAATTATTAAATGATTCTTTGCTGCAGCCAGGGATATATCCCTGCTCACGCTCGTGCCCCCGATAAAGCAAGCTGAACGAAACTTCATGCCTTTCGTTAGCATCTTAAATTCTTCAGCAACCTGTTGGGCCAGCTCTCTGGTTGGCACCACTACAAGACCTTTGCCATTTTTGTTGTGCAATAGCTGTTCAACAAAAGGTATCAGGAAAGCACCGGTTTTACCTGTACCGGTAGCCGCAATGCCAATCATATCTGCGCCTTCAATAAGTACCGGTATAGCGCTCTGCTGTATTTCTGTCGGATACATATAGCCTTTAGCTTTTATATTCTTTTTCAATAGTTGATCAATGGGCATATCTGAAAATGCCAATGTAGCCTCAAAGCTTACAGGCTCCTGTGTCACAGGCTGAAACTGCAATAAAGAAGGATCTATAGTGATCATTTTCTTTCTCCTGGATGTGCCAGGTGTTGTATAATTCTTTTTATTTCTTGTACTATATTTCATTTGTATGTTTTTATCGGTTTGATCAAACATCTGCTGATCAAATCCTGTTTTAAGATGGTGTAAAAGTGTTTCTTTTACTTGAGTGATTAGCTTATCACTCGCAAGGCATACTGCCTAATTTTCGTAACATCATGCTATGGCTTTTTACTGCAGAAAAAAATGTAGAATAACTGTAATAGGGTATCCCAAATTCCTCAGTGGTCTGCCTTACGATCGGCGCTATGTGCTTATAGTGTACATGAGAAATATGTGGAAACAGGTGATGCTCAATCTGAAAATTAAGACCGCCGATCAGCCATGAGAACAGTCTGCTTCGGGGCGCAAAATTGCAGGTTGTAGCCAGTTGATGCACCAGTCGCTCATGTTCCAGCTTGCCCGCGCTGTCGGGCAAAGGATAAGAAGTGTCGGGCATTACATGCGCTGTTTGAAACACGATGGATATACAAAAGCCCGTTACAAAATGCATCATTAAAAAAGCCAGGATCACTATCCATGGGGCAAAGGAAGTAAGCAACAGCGGTAATACCAGTACGTAGGAAAAATAGATAAGTTTCCAGAAAATGATCCTTAACAGGAGCCTGCGATATTCAGCTTTTCCTTTAACCAATCCCAGGTTCTTGTAACGGTGAAGCCTGATAAAATCTTTGGAAGTGATCCAGGATATCGTAGACAAACCATAGAATAACCAGACATAATAATGCTGAAAAGGATGCAGGCGGTTCTTTTTAGCATGAGGGGAAAAGCGCAGAAAAAAAGGAGCATTAATATCATCATCGTGCTCGTCAATATTAGTAAAGCTGTGATGCAGCACATTGTGCTGTAATTTCCATACTTCATCGCTGGCCCCAATGAGGTTCATGGTGTAACCCATCCATTTATTAAGGGTTTTGCTTTTTGAGTAAGAGCCATGCAAAGCATCGTGCATGATACCCATGCCTACGCCAGCCATTCCAAATCCGCTAAGTATAAACAGTGCAAACAAATGCCAGGTATAGGTAATATCTCCAAAGCAAATGATTCCAAGGGGAACAAAGTAAAGCAACAGCATGACAGTTGTCTTTAGAATCATGGCCCGGTTGCCGAACCGGTTTTTACCATTAATTTTCAAATAGGCTGCAACACGATCCTTTAATGTGGTAGAAAAATCAGCAGCTTCTGATTTTTTGAATGATAGCTTTTTTATAAAAGAAGATTTAATAAATAATATAAGTCCTGCCAGGATATATGACTACCCCTGTTTTCTAATAAAGCAGTAACTTATTACAAGAATGGAAGTATCAGGAGAAGATTTGCTTTAAAGCAAGCTAAAATACTCATTGCAATTTGCAACACACTTTGAAAGAGTTCTGTTAAAAACAATAACAGAGCTGCAAAGGTAGTTAAATAAAGTCACAATACAGGAAAAGGATTTAATATAGTATTATCTTAACAAACATATTCAAGCAATTTTAAACAGCTATCTTTGAGCCATGTCACAATTCAATATTGGCGATAAAGTTAAATTACTACCCCCGTTTTCAACAACTCGTATCTACACTGTTCTTTCGATAGAAGGCTCGTATGCTACGTTGTTTCGCAAAGGTGAACATAAAAACCTGGTGATCTACATCAGGTGTATTAAAAAACTGGATTGACAAAGCACCAAACAAGTTTTGATCACCGGTAAAACCTGCTTTACATTATCTGCAAAATAGGAAGA
>DAOLFI010000608.1:0-3152 GCA_035326385.1 Niabella sp. | reverse complement strand
CCGGTTAAAGCTGGGTGTTAAGTTAATGGGGCGCATGGAAAATAGAAGCAACCCGGGTATGCCAGGATCAGACGACTATGAGGCTGCACGCGTAAACCTTTTTGAACTACCTCCGGTTTACAGGCCCTATGCGAACGATAATCCTCAATATCTGAATGCTGTTCCTTCAAGATTCGGGCAAAATATGGCAGCAATTACCAATGACATTGCAGGGAATTATACTAATGACTGGTATGTGCTTCAAACAGACTGGACTGGAGAATTGAAGCTGATGAAAGGACTTAATCTGAAAGGCCTTTATTCATTGAACTTTAAAAATAATGTGGTTGATAATTTTGAAAAAGGATGGCGTGAGTACACTTATAATAAAAATACTGACTCTTATATTGTGGCTTATGATAAAACTGCAGCGGGAAACACTTATAATTTTAAAGCAAGAGGTACAGGGATTGACCAGCTCACACAGCTTACATTAAACTATGATAGTGTTATCAACAGGAATCATCATTTATCAGGGGTAGTAGGCATTGAATCGCTTCGGAATGATTATAAGGGATTAAATGTTCAGCAAAATCCTATTAACAGTGATCTGATTCAGTTGTTAAATACTGATCCGAAGAATACAGTGGGTGATTCTAAAACAACATTTACCAGGCTTAGTTATATCTTTCGCCTGGGGTATGAATACAGACAAAAATATATTGTAAGCGCACTGGGGCGCTACGATGGCTCCTGGAAGTTTCCCGAAGACAAGCGTTGGGGGTTCTTCCCCTCTGTTCAGGTTGCCTGGAATATTGCCAGAGAAGGCTTTGTCACTAATTCTGCATTGTCCGGTTTTCTTTCTAATGCAAAAATCAGGTTCTCTTATGGTGAGCTGGGGGATGATAACCTCGGATATTATCCTGATTTTGCTTATCTGCCCGGCTATAATTATAATACAGCTTCCACACTTATAGCTCCTTTCCCCGGAACTGCAGTAACCGGACAAAAGATTCCTGGTATTTCCTATAAAGGGCTGCCGGTAACAACACTTTCCTGGATGACCTCTAAAATGACAAACATCGGTATTGATTTAGGGTTCTTTAATAACAGGCTTACTTTTGAAGCCAATGCATTTAAAAGAAGTCGCTCCGGAATTCCTGTAATTCCTAACAGCATGCTGATACCGGTAGAAACAGGATTAACAGTGCTGCCTCAAAACCTGGATGCCGACCAGACTGTCGGACTTGATGGGAGTCTTATATGGACTGATTATTCCAGGGATTTTAAATATACTATTGGTCTGAACGCAACATTAGCGCGACAAAAATTCGGGGCAAGGTATGGTGAGAAGTTCTTTAACTCCTGGGACCAATACCGTTACGGACAGAAGGACAGATGGTCTAATGTTTTTGGCAGCTCGGAAATGTGGATGTGGGAGGTGATAGGTGTGTTTAAAACCCAGGATGAAATAGACAGGTATCCTGTTGATATAGATGGGTCTAACAATGCAAATACAAAACCTGGAGACCTCATCTTTAAGGACCAGAACGGCGATGGCATTATTAACGATTATGATCTAAGACCGTTGGGATATGCAGGAGCTTCCTGGCCCTGGGATGATGCTTATGGAAATAAGCTTCCCTTACTTACGGGTGGTTTAAACCTAGGGTTCCAATATAAGGGAATTGATTTTGCAGTAGATTTTGCAGGCGGCTTTATGAACACTTTTGTAATGGACTGGCTGCTGAAATGGGGTACTGATAGAAGTCATAACGGGTATTATTTTAATAATATAGATGTGTGGCGTCACGAAGATATATTGGATCCCCAAAGCCCCTGGGTGGCAGGTACATTCCCTTCGGTAGGTACTGCTTCAACCAGGTGGTGGAATACTTTTTATGTTTATAATGTTAACTATGTAAGATTGAGAAATCTTATGCTGGGTTATACGCTTCCCGGCTCATTTACGAGAAAGGGCCACATCAGCAGAGCGCGTATTTATGCGCAGGGAACTAATCTTTTCTCCATTGATAACCTGAGTAAGCTTGGGTTTGATCCGGAGATTACAAGAGTAGATGGAAAAGACTATCCTCAACACAGAGTAATTACTATTGGCCTGCAGCTAACTTTTTAAATTAATAAGCAATGAAACATATTTATATTATAATTGTTAACTTAATTCTTCTCGCATCGTTCGCATCGTGCAGGAAAGGTTATTTAGATCAAAAACCTACCAATATCATTAATGAGGAAGATGCTTATTCTTCTGTAGATGCTATTAATGGTATTGCGGCAAATTTATATGCATCATTAAGGTTGGAGCAGGACTTCGCAACCGATGCCAATTCCTATGATATGTGCAGGTTTGATGAGCTGTATAATAACAGTGAATTTGGCTTTGCAGATGGTAATCCAGGTGGAGGCTATCGCACCTATTATGATTATGCTACCATACGCAGGATAAACCTGCATATAATGAATTTGAATAAATACAACTCACCTAATATAACTGCTGGTCAAAAAAAGTATTTTATTGCTGAGGCGCGGTTCATGCGCGCGATGGTTTACTTTACTATGGTCTCACGTATAGGGGGCGTGCCGGTTATAACAGAAGTATATGACTATCCGGATGGTGATCCGCTACAGCTTGCCAAACCCAGGAACAAGGAATATGAAGTGTATGATTTCATTGCTAGAGAGATTGATGAAATAGCAGAGGATCTGAATATAAAAAGCCCTGCCGGCTATGCGAAGAACAGGGCTACCACCGGAGCAGCTTTGGCCCTTAAATGTCGTGCTATGTTGTATGCCGGTACTATAGCCAAAAATGAGCAATTGAATATTACAAAAAACCTGGTGTTGCAAAGCGGTGCTACAGGAATACCCGCTTCAATGGCAAACAGCTATTTTCAAAAATGCATAGATGCTTTTAATGCAATTAAAGCGCTGGGTTATACATTATATGCAAAAGATATTACTACCGGTTACGATAATAATTTCGCAAATATTTTTCTGAAAAAAGATGCAGATAACCCTGAAGTAATATTTGTGTAAGACTATGATGGTATTAACTTTCAGAACACCTTTACGCAAAGAGCTATCCCGCGTTCTTTACGGACTGTAGCAAATTCAGGCAGCCAATTGAACCCCACCCTTAATATTGCAGAAAA
>DAOLFI010000607.1:0-3156 GCA_035326385.1 Niabella sp. | reverse complement strand
CCCAAAGAGATGATGCCTTATGTGGATCACCCGCTTTTTGGTTCAGCGCGTATGTTTGATGATCTGGGTGCTACCGTAGCACTGTACACCAACCCGTATGCCATGATGGTGCGTGGTTACAGCGTATTTAAAAGTTCCAATATACAGCCACAGTTAGAGTTGAAACAGAATCTGAGCTTTATTACGCAGGGGCTTAGGTTCCGTGCCATGACTTATTTGCGGCGCTATTCTGATTACCGGGTAAACAGGGCCTATGATCCCTTTTATTACCAGGCTGTAATTAACCCACTGGATCAAACCTATCGTTTGCAGGCATTGAACGATGGGTCAGAAACTTCTGTAGGCACAGTAGGTAAGGAGTATTTGTCCTATACTGAGGGTACAAAGAACTTAGACTCACGTATGTGGTTAGAAAGTGCCGTTGAGTATAACAGGGTATTTAATAAAAGTACAGTTACCGGTATGCTTATAGGGTATATGTCCAGCTATGAAAAAGGGAACTCGGGAAGCTTATCCTCATCCCTTCCTCAGCGCAATGAAGGCGTGTCAGGCAGATTTACTTATGGTTATGATGATCGCTATCTTGCTGAGTTTTCTTTTGGTTACAACGGTTCTGAGCGCTTTGCGGAAATGAACCGGTTTGGATTTTTTCCTTCTTTTGGTGTGGCTTACCGTATCAGTAATGAGAAATTTTTTGAACCGCTTAAAGAAACGATCAATGAATTAAAGCTAAGGGCTACTTATGGTATTGTGGGTAACGATCAGATCGGAAATATTAATCAAAGATTCTTTTACCTTTCAGAAGTAAATCCAAGTGATCCAAGATATGGGGCTTCATTTGGAAGAGGAGAAGGCGTGGGCACCTATCCTGCAGACCCGAGAGGCTATTATGTTTCCAAATATGCTAACCCTAGTATTACATGGGAAAAATCCCGGCAGATAAACCTGGGTATGGACCTTAGTATGTTTGATAATAACCTGGAGTTTATAGTGGATGTTTATAAGCAATATCGCTATAATATACTTCAGTCCCGCAGCTATACAGAAAGTGCGGCCGGTTTTGGTGCGGTGATACCCTATGCAAACTATGGGAAGGCCGAGACACAAGGTGTTGACCTGTCTTTAAGGTACCAGAAGAGTTTTTCGAAATATATGTGGGCTAATATGCGTGGTACATTTACCTATTCAACCAGTAAACGCACATTGGTAGATGAATTGAGGTATGATAATGCTCTTTCCTATCTGTCTGTGTTAGGATATCCTGTAGACCAGGCATGGGGTTATATAGCAGAGCGTTTATTTGTGGATCAGCACGAAGTGAATAATTCGCCACAGCAGCAATTGGGAAGCGCTACTACTTTACTGGCAGGCGATATAAAATACCGGGATATCAATAATGATGGTGTTATTAATGCTGATGACCGGGTGCCTTTAGGGCATCCTTATACCCCTGAAATTATTTACGGCTTTGGAGGTGCGTTCGGTTATAAGAATTTTGATTTTGGAATTTATTTCCAGGGTTCAGCACGTTCATCGTTTTTTATAGACCCTTCCAAAATTCAGCCGTATAATAAAGTGTTTTATGATAAGGACAATAAGCTTATCCCACCAGGTTATGAAAACAGGGTAATGTCCGCCATAGCCGAAAGCCACTGGACTGAGGATAACCGGAACCTGTACGCGTTCTGGCCCCGGCTGAGTACTTACCAGATCGCCAATAATAATGTAACATCTACCTGGTGGATGCGGAACGGCAGCTTTTTGCGTCTCAAGAGCCTGGATGCAGGTTATACGTTTGATAAATTGGGAAAAGTAAAATTAGATAATGTACGGTTGTACTTTTCTGCCATCAACCTTTTTACGTGGAGCAAATTCAAGCTATGGGACCCTGAAATGAAAGCAGATGGATTAGGCTACCCCATCCAGGCGGTGTACAGTTTAGGTGTTCAAATTAATTTCTAAAATAAACCCTGTAATAAAATGAACTATTCTGATAATATTAAAAACTGTTTGAAACATTTTTACGGGAGGTTTATACAAAATACGGTTTCCGTAGTTGTAGTGTTATTGATCTTTAGCTTTGCTTCCTGCAAAAAGTACCTGGATATTATTCCTGATAATGTTTCCACTATTGATAACGCGTTTAAGCTTAGAATTGAAGCGGAAAAATTCCTGTACACCTGCTATTCTTATCTTCCGCTGGAAGGCGATCCGGGCTATGATCCGGGGTTTGTAGGCGGAGATGAAATATGGTATCCTCCTGTGATTGGCTTATGGCCTAGAGCAATTCATATTGCCAGGGGAGAGCAAAACAGAAGCGATCCTTTATTAAATGTGTGGCGGGGTGCACAATCCGGTGGCGGGCCCAGCGACTTAAAACCGCTATGGGCGGGCATACGGAATTGTAACATCTTTTTAGAGAATCTGAGAGACACTTCAAAAGTGCGCGATATTTCGCTGGATGAGCGCAAGCGGTGGATAGGCGAAGCAGAGTTTTTAAAGGCATATTATCATTATTATCTCTTTAGAATGTACGGGCCCATTCCGCTTATTGATAAAAATATATCTGTAGAAGAATCCAGCTATGAGAATGGTCAAAAGCGTATGCCTGTAGATGACTGCGTGAATTATATGGCAGAAATGCTTGATACGGCTGCCGGCAAACTGCCATTAAAAATTTTTGATGAAAACCGGGAACTGGGGCGTATTACAAGACCTATTGCGCTTGCAATAAGAGCAGAGCTGCTTTTAACTGCTGCCAGCCCTTTGTTTAATGGTAATCCTGATTTTGCCAGCTTCAGAGATAATGATAATGTGCAGCTGTTTAATCCGGTTTACGATGCCAATAAGTGGGTGGTAGCGCGTGATGCAGCATTGAAAGCTATTACGGCGGCAGAAGCTGCGGGCCATCAGCTTTATGTTTATAATGAGAACGCAAAACCTATAAGTGATATTACCCGGCAGCAATTAAGCATAAGGAACGCTGTAGCCAAAAATTTTAACGAAGAACATGTGTGGGGATTGTCTAACAGCTATTTCGGAAGTTCGTCACGCTGTATGCCCCGCCTTGTAGGTATAGATAAGGCTGAAACAATTTTAAGGGTGTATATGAGCAGTATCTTTTCAGCACCTTTAAAAATGGCTAAAATGTTTTAT
>DAOLFI010000606.1:0-3174 GCA_035326385.1 Niabella sp. | reverse complement strand
CATAATCATTGGTATAAACCCAGTTACCGTTAGTTGCATAAGGACGGAAATCTGACCCAACCCTCGGACGCCAGGTATAGCCATATTCGGGATAATCGATCCAGTCGCCATGAGGGCTCAGCTCATCGTAGAAGGTCTGAAAGTTAATACTAACCCCTACACCTGGCTGTCCATCTGCAGGCTTGGCCGAAAGCAATCCCAACGCTAAGATCAGCCCGATACCTAAAGAGTTAATGAATCGTTTCATTTTATTTAGCATTTAAAATTGTTATTGAATTTACAAGAAACCTATTTCTGTATTTATGACCGTATAACAGCGTATAAAGTTGCCTGAATGGTATCTTATTATTTCCTTCAGGATTATTTTGTGATTTATTTTACATTTACAGAATCATAAAAAGTTGTTACTGATTGATTACCAATAATAACCTTTAGACATTCATTATTTTCATATTATTCCCTACTTTCACAGCTGATGGCAGTTGACTATTACCAGGTATTACAGATTTCACCTTCGGCCAATATAGCCGAAATCAAAACAGCTTACAGAAAACTGGCCCATGTTTACCATCCTGACAAAAACCCTGGCAATAAATCTTCACAGGCTCATTTCGATCTTATAAAAGAAGCATACGAAACACTATCCAATCCGGGCAGAAAAGAACAATACCTGCAGGAAAGATGGCTGGCCAAAGCTCAGGGTCAGCCTTTAGAACCACCTGTAAAAACGCCCGAGCATGTTCTGATACAGGTATTATCTGCCAGTGACCAGATAAGAAAAATGGATGTGTACCGCATGAACAAAGAAGGCATCAAAGATGAATTAAAGCTATTACTTTCTGAAAATAACATCACCTTATTAAACGACTTTAATGAAATTCCGGTTAACGATGCAATAGTGAAAGAATTATTGTACACGGTTACAGCACTGCCGGCATCGGTACAGACCAGTCTATTAAAATTACTCAGGCTTATCAATAGTAATTATATGGATGCTATCAGGAGCAAAGAAGAAGAGCTGGAAAATAAAATCTTCTGGGATACCTGGAAGCCCGCATTTATTATTTTGATTGTAGTGCTGCTTTGCATCCTGATATGGGGCACTTCTTTAAAATAAAAGCAAAAAGCTGAAGGCTGAAAGCGGGGAGGCAGTCACCGGGAAATATGTAAACATTTTACATTCTACATTTAATATTCTACATTCAACATTTTACTATAAAAACTTTATCTTTCAAAAGCAAAAATAAATAACAATGATCCCTATCGGAGATGACAATACCGGCCGTACTATAACCCCCTATGTTAATTACCTGCTTATTGCCATTAATATATTCGTCTTTGTTTTTTCGCAGGGGCTGGGCACTAACGAATCTTTCCTGATGAGCTATTCAACAGTCCCAAAAGAAATATTAACCGGCAGGGATATTGTTGGCGGAGGTCTTCAGCCTACGCCTATCCCGGTTTACGGAACTATTTTTACGGCTATGTTCATGCACGGCGGGATTGCCCATATTGCCGGTAATATGATGTATTTATGGATATTTGGAGATAACCTTGAAAATGTAATGGGACATCTCAGATACCTTGTTTTTTATCTGCTCTGCGGTGTATTAGCTACATTGGCGCATGTTTTTATGTCTGCCTATACCGGCACCGGATTATACGTTCCCAGCCTTGGAGCATCCGGCGCTATATCCGGCGTATTGGGGGGATATATGATGCTGTTTCCCAAAAACAGTATCCGCATGCTGGTAATTCCTTTTGTAATAAGAGTGAACGCCTTTATTGCCCTGGGATTGTGGATTGTTTTACAATTAATAGACGGGTGGGGCGCTTTAGGCCGTGAAGGCGGCGGTGTAGCTTATGCTGCACATATCGGCGGTTTTATAGCCGGTATTTTATTGGTAAAGTTCTTTGCAAACAGGAAGCCCGTCAAAACAGCATAGGCTTCAGCCTCAGGACACCTGCTCCAGCAGTTCCCTGAATGCCGCCATAGTGGTAAAGAGATTATCGTGAATAATGGGATCTGCAATCCAGCGTGGTACACTTGCACTTTTATTAGTCATTATTTGATAAGTTACTTTCAAATGTCCGTTTTTTGCTTTTTCCAGCACCCATTTACCCCTGGTGCCTGTAATACGATTTACATTACGAATCAGAGGGAACTGGCTGATTTTCACCTCTTCAAAATAAATAGGACACATAGGCCGGTTCATGTCATTTTTATTAAAAAAATATTTCAGGCTGCAGTCCTGATCATTCATAGGCCATGGCATTTTATAACGTACATAAGTGTGCCAGACTGTCTCACTGTTAGTAAAAGATATTTTAAAACTTTTAGCATGAGTGTTCCATTTTATACCTTTCCGGGGATCTTTCAGTAATACGATCACAGCTTCTGCAGATGCTGCCTTTACCATAAAATCGGCTTTCAGCTCACGTACCGTACTGTTATTATATGCCACCCACCTTTCATATAAACAGATATTCTTTTCCTTTTTTACAAGCTCAAAATCTGCAGCATTACATACAGTAATGAATAGTAGGGTGGCCAGTATCAGGCAACTGTTGGGTATCAGCTTTTTCATTTGTAATAATTTTATTGCTTCTGTTGTAGATACCCTTAATACCACCAACTACCTGTGTTCCCCTATTTGTTGTAACAAAAAATTGCAGGATAAAATAATACAGATAACTTAATAAGCGGGCATATGGCGGGCAAAGTACTTGCCGGAGTACATTGCCGTTTATACTATGACGGGCGTTAAAGAATATGATTCTGTTGTAATTAGGAAATGTGGTTTAACTGTTTTTGTAACAGATTCAAAGGGCATTCAAGTTAATCAACAGGCCCTAATTAATCAAATATCTTCCCGGCATTGAGAATGCCATTAGGATCAAACACTTTTTTAATATCCCGCATGAGTTGCAATTGCTTTTCTTCAAATACAATATCCAGAAATCCCTTTTGTATCAGCCCGATGCCATGCTCACCGCTGATAGTGCCTCCCAGGTTTTTTACCAGTAAGAACAGTTCCCGTACTATTATGTCCATTACAGGGTTTTTATAACTATTGGGGGCTCCTTCTTTTTTTATGCGGATATGCAGGTTACCATCTCCCGCGTGACCGTAAGCTACCACATCAAAATCGTGCTGCTGACCCAGGACTTTTA
>DAOLFI010000605.1:0-3176 GCA_035326385.1 Niabella sp. | reverse complement strand
AGCAACAGTTTTACAAACCAAACACAGGTAATAAAAACAGATAATTATAAGGCATGAATTTTACAACAGAAATACAGAACGAGCTGGTATGGATCAATAGCAGCGAATTTAAACTTGGCGAATATATTTATATGGGAATGGGAAAACTCAGAGGCAGGACCGTATGTATTTCCACCGCATACAAAATAGACTATTGCATGAAAAAAGCACTGCAGTTTACCCAGGAAGATGCTAATATTGTTTTCGATCATATCAATAAAATCAGGATAGGACAACTAGAGCCTTGCCATCGGTTCTCTATATAATAAGCTGCTGATAAACTTTTCTCTTCCTTCACAAAACCGGAAAACAAAATCACTTTAGTTTTGGACAAGTGAACAAAACATTGCAACTTTGTTGCAGTTTTGAAAAAGGGAGAGATTCATACAGATATTATTATAGCAAAAACAGGCGCAGCATTTTTTGCGCTGATAATGCTTTTTAATATCGCGGTGCAGGGTTTCCATAGTCACCACCCAAAGCAGGTAACCTGTGAACATGCAGTACAGGACACACTAACCAGTTACAGCGCTCCCTGTACTATCTGCGATCACTTCCAGTATCGCAACCATTCTGATATACCATTCTTATCCCATATTGAAATTACCCCACTGTTGCCCACTGTACCAATACATGGCGGCAGGTACTATATCGGGTTTTACAAATTCACTTTACAGGGCTTCACTAATAAAGGCCCGCCCGCCGGCATAGCTATTGTTTAGTAGGCTATCGTCTTAACAGGCGCTATCTGTTCACCCTATTCTCCTATTTAATTTAAAGCATAAACGCAGGCATTTGCCGGCTTTATCGCATCTGTGTGTATGAAGTTTGTACTCATGCTTTGCTGCAGCTTGTTTTGCTGCACAGCAAATGCCCGGTTACATCAGCTTATCGTGACCGTTATTGATGATCATAACAAGCCCGTTCCGGGCGCCAGTGTATCTCTTGAAAAACATGAGATGGTGCCTGTGGCAAACCCTAATGGCGTATATATTTTTAAAGAGCTGCCACCAGGGGATTATCGCCTGCGCATATCTATGACAGGTTATAAACCTTTCAGAAGGAAGATAACTATCACTGACCATGATATATCATTACCAGTAACCCTCCACCCTGATGTGCATGTTTTACAGGAAGTGGTAGTGCAAAATCATACTATCAATCAAAGGAAAAAAGCAGAGCAGCTGAACCTGGAAATTGTAAAAAGCGATTTCATACAGAAAAACCTCGGCGGTAGTCTGATGCAAAGCCTGGAAAGGTTACCCGGTGTAAAAACAATCGGTATTGGTTCAGGACAATCAAAACCTTTGATAAGAGGTATGGGATTTAACCGGGTAGTGGTAATAGACAGGGGCATCAAGCATGAAGGCCAGCAATGGGGCGCTGATCATGGTCTGGAAATAGATCAGTTCGCTGCCGAAGAAACAGAGATACTAAAAGGCGCAGCTTCTTTTGCCTACGGTTCTGATGCTATAGCCGGCGCTATTAATGTAAAGCCACCGTCTATACCCGCGGTTAACAGTTTTGGCGGGGACATTAACCTTATCGGCAAAACCAATAATACCCTGTATGGTACATCATTAAATATTTATGGCAGAACCCGGAAATGGTTTGGAACTGCAAGGGCAACAATACAGGATTATGGGGATTACCGCGTACCTGCCAGCCGGCTGTATGTATATGATTATCCTGTCGACCTTCATCATAATTATCTCCGCAACACTGCCGGGCAGGAGGCTAACCTGCATTTCAGTACCGGCTATATCATCGATCAATTCAGATCGGTTTTCTACATCAGCAACACTTATAGTAAAAGCGGTTTTTTTGCCAATGCGCATGGCCTGGAACCAAGAAGCGTGGATGCTGCTATGTACGACAATAGCAGTCGGGACGTTTTAATGCCGTACCAGAAAGTAAACCATTTTAAACTCATTAACCGCAGCAATCTCAGGCTGAACGATCACGTGGTTGAGCTCGAAGCAGGCTACCAGAACAATTTCAGGCAGGAGTATAACCACTATGTGAACCACGGGTTCATGCCGGCGATATATCCTGAGACGATGACCATACCTATCGACCTGGAACGGGCTTTCAACAAAAATGTGTATTCACTTAATATCAAAGACCGCCTGAAATTAAGCCTGCATGAGTTGCAATTAGGTATCAACGGCGAAATACAAAACAACACCATTAACGGCTGGAGCTTCCTGGTGCCCTCGTTTGATCAGAAAAGTATAGGCGCTTTCCTGTATGATAAGTTTTTTGTAAACGACCGAACCCTTTTGCATGGCGCTATCAGGTACGACCACAGCCATATCAGCATTGATCGCTATACCGACTGGTTCCCCTCACCGCATGAAGAAAATGGTGCAACATCCGACATCCATATAGTAAGAGCCAACAATATAAAAAGGAGCTTTAACAGCCTCACCGGTTCCATCGGCATTAATTATAACCTGGAGCATATAGAGCTGAAAGCCAATGCAGGCAAGAGCTACCGCGTGCCCATCGCCAAAGAGCTGGGCGCTAACGGCGTAAATTATCACTACTTCAGCTATGAGCGCGGAAATGCCGGCCTGAAACCGGAAGAATCCTATCAATTAGATGCAACAGCAATTCTGAACAAGAATAAATGGCGCATCCAGCTCAGCCCGTTCTTTAATTATTTTCCTAACTACATCTATTTAAATCCTACTGCAGCGCATGATTACCTGTACGGCGCCGGCAACCAGGTGTTTGAATATACGCAAAGCAAAGTAGTAAGATATGGCGGTGAATTACAGGTAAAATACCAGGCTTGGGAAAACCTGAGTGCTGAAATTTTGGGAGAATATCTGTATGCAGAGCAATTATCGGGAAATAAAAAAGGCTATACACTACCATTCTCACCCCCGCCATCTGTATTACTGAACCTGTCTTATGAGCCCATACATACCGGTCCTTTTCACCGCACTTATTTTTCGGTGGACTACCGTATTACGGCTGCTCAAAACAGTATTGTACCTCCGGAAAAGAAGACGGAAGGTTATACTGTAATGAATATACAGGCCGGCGGCAGGTTCAACGTACAAAAACAACAGGTACAGCTGAGCCTTCAAATGCAAAATGTATTCAATACAAGATACCTGAACCATACC
>DAOLFI010000604.1:0-3180 GCA_035326385.1 Niabella sp. | reverse complement strand
CGTAACAGGATAGACGAAGCCGAAAAAGCAGGTGTTAAATCCGTTCCCGCCCTGGTAACACCTAACGGGAATGTGCTGCACATCAACTTCGGCGCTTCTATAGCCGATGTGAGAGGTTAAAAAATTTGCCCTACTTAGTTAGGACAACTACCTTTGTAGGGCATTTTTTATCGAAAACAATAAGTCTGAAATTTAACAGTATGGCTCCGTCCGACTTTGAGCTTGCACACCAGAACCAAAACATCGAAAGCAAAATAGTGGCTTCGCTGGAAAGGATAGCACAGGCTTTCCGGGTTTTGCTATGGGAGGAAAGCAAGGCCTTTTCTTTAACCCCTATACAAGTGCAGGTGCTCATCTTCCTGCTTTACCACAGCAGCGAAAAAAGAAAAGTCAGCTACCTGGCAGACGAGTTCAACATGACCAAAGCCACCATCAGCGATACTATTAAAACACTGGAACAAAAAGACCTGATCACCAAAGAATATGAGCCCCACGACACCAGGAGCTATATCATCCACCTCACAAAAAAAGGCAAAGATATTGCCGGTAAAACATCGCTTTTCACAAAGGAGCTCCGTGCACCCATAGACCAACTGCACCCCCATGACAAAGAAGGCCTGCTATTGAGCCTGCTTAATATAATACGGCACCTGAACAGGTCGGACGTCATTACCATTCAGCGTATGTGCATTACCTGCACTTACTATCAGCCGTCAGCCAAAGGGCAAAAACATTTCTGTAAATTGCTCAACCAGCCATTATACGCTAAAGACCTGCGTGTTGATTGCCCCGAGCATAAAATGAAGGCAGACATGCAATTGTAGATAAGGGCTGTATCCTGAAAGATTAAGAAAAAGGAAATGAATATTAAAAATTTTGAGTTTAAGGCAAAGGTTGCCGAGATCGAAAAGTATGAGAACAAATTACTCACTTTAAATCCTGAATTTAAAGGACTCGATCATCAGATTGATACATACTTTAATGTTCAGCACGGCAGGCTAAAGCTAAGGGAAGGGAATATTGAAAACTCCTTAATAAACTACGACAGGGAAGATGTTGCTACCTCAAAAGCATCACAGGTAGTATTATACAGGCATATACCTGACATTGCTTTGAAAAATATACTGATAAGGCAATTAGGTGTGAAAGCGATAGTTGATAAAAAGAGAAAAATTTATTTTATAGGCAATGTAAAATTTCATTTTGATGTTGTTGAAAGTTTAGGAACATTTATAGAAGTAGAAGCTATTGATGAGCATGAAGCATTTACCGTAGAGCAACTAAAAAGTCAGTGCGATCACTACTTCAAGTTTTTTGGGCTGACAGAGCAAAATGTAATAGACAGGTCTTATAGCGACCTGATAATTGAGCTGGAAAACGAACCACCCATAGGAGATCCCGACCATTAAAACAGAAAGCAATTACACCGGTTGCTTATTTTTGTAATACCCGTTAGTAGCAGCTACAGTAAAATATTTTATTATTTCAAAAACCAGACTTCATGACAATAATGAGATCAATACCCATTTTTATACTTGCAGGACTTTGCGAAATCGGGGGTGGTTATCTTGTATGGCTTTGGCTGAAAGAAGACAAACCTTGGTGGTATGGGCTGCTGGGCGCTTTAATGCTTGCGCTTTACGGTGTTGTAGCTACCTGGCAAACTTCAAACTTTGCAAGAGTTTATGCTACTTATGGAGGTATTTTTATTGTAATGTCTATACTATGGGCCATGAAGTTTGATAAGTTTTCGCCCGATAAATATGATATCATAGGAGCATTGATCGCAGTACTGGGCGTTTGCATTATTTATTACGCTCCCAGGCAATAAAATAGTTTTTTAAGCGGCGTACTATTTATACTATAGTACCTAAAATCATCCTATACTAATTCGTGCATTAGTGGCATACAATCCTCCAGCTTCTAAAAATTTTGTATCTTCCGGTCATGTCAGAGCCTAATATATGTAATGGCCTTTGTTTCATTCAACCAGCCCGCATGGTTCCTTTTGCCGGCAAGCGGCTCTATGCCTTTTCAAATCCCAAAGACTTTAATAAGTAATCCCCCGGAACTCCATTAAGCTTCGGGAGGATATAAATGCGCCTTTGTTGTAAAACAAAGAGGTCGGTGACTGTCCCAAAAATCAATTGGGTTGTCATATTGAGCTTGACGAAATATTGATACCCCAATCACTAGCCTTCGACAAGCTCAGGCTGACACTCCTTTTAAGACAGCATCGTGATCATTTTTTATTTATTATAATCAAAGTACAACATGAATAACAACAGATTTATTGTATTGGACCAGGACCATAAATTACTTACAAAAGCGCTTGAAAGCGATGCCCGGTATATGGCATTGAGCGAAGCGGAGCAGCAAAATATCAAAAACAGGTTGTCCGAAGCCGAGCTGGTAACAGCCTCCGATTTTCCTAATAATGTATCGCGTCTGTATGATGTAATAACGCTCAGGGACATTCAACTGCGTCAGAATACCCGTTACAAGCTGGTGCCGCCGGAAGAAAGCAATGAGCGCGAAGGAAAGCTGTCTGCCATTTCCCCACTGGGTATCCGGCTCATGGGCCTTACAGAAGGAGAAAGTATAACATGGCAACCCGGCAAGAAGAAAAAGCTTTACGTGGTAATGGAAGTGAGCAATGCTATTTACCTGTAGCTATTGCACCGGCAAGAGCAGTGGTAGGCCCGGCCCCTACCCTGCTCTTTTAAAAAATGCCCGACAGTTTGTAGCAACGTCAAACACATAATAAAAAATGTTAACAATCAATACTCATTAGCCGTCTTTTCGACCGTAATCCCCCGATTACCGGGATGAAGGGATGGGCTGTACAACAAGTTTCCAGGTTTACGTTGAGGTCCCTCCCTACAGTCGGGACGACTATAACTTTTCGTACACATTGATCATCATAATTCTACTCAACATGTTATTGGCAGGCCATCAATCACTATCTTGAGGTACCATTTTGGCACCTCAAGTTTAAATGAAAGAAAGAACGCCAGCTAATCTATTTGTATAACACCAAACCCATACACAATAGCAAAAGCTGAACTCCAAACCCTCATTGCCGAACAAAAAATACTCAACCGTATTTATGTAGTACGCAAACGAAAAGTAATGATAGACCGTGATCTGGCCGAAATGTACGGTGTAGAAACAAAGGTC
>DAOLFI010000603.1:0-3181 GCA_035326385.1 Niabella sp. | reverse complement strand
TTATCTTCCCCAGAAAAAGGAAGCGTATGTGGTAAGTAAAAAAGACTTCAGCAGGACAAAAATAGACCTGCCGCAAAAAGAAATACTTGTTGTTTCCTGGAGCGCCAGTGAAGATCGCCTGGCTGTAGTACAAAGTCATGAAAGTTATACCGGTACAGATAAGCTGCTGATATTCAATATCAGGTAGTGTTTTATTTCCGGCGTTTGTGTAAAGAAGGCTCAATTTCGCCTTTCCATTTTTTATACTGATCTTCTGTGAGCTCTTTTTTCAGTTGTTTGTCTCTCTCATCTATAAGCGCTTCATTCCTTTTTCTTACACTTTGAAAATCCTGACCCGCCAAACCCTGCGCTAAACCAGAGGAGGGAGCCGGCCTTTGGATATTATTTTTTATTTTTTGCTGACCCTGGTAAAATGTGCTGAAAATATCTTCAATTAGGCTGTGCTTTTCTTTATCAAGTTTAAAAGCCTCATCTAATTTTTCAACGGCCAGTGCAACTTTGGCCTTAACCTCGTCCTTATCAGAACTGGCCTGGGCCAGGACCGTACCTGCTCCTGAAATCAGGAATAAGCAAACAGCAAAAAAAAAGGCTTTGGTTTTCATTATTGATTTTTGTCGGGCTCCCCACATTGACAAATTTCCTGGGAGGAGTATATGCATCATGCTTTTCATTTGTAAGACTTTACTATAAAGAGGATAAAATCCCGCAAACGTTGCAAATCCGTAATTATTTCTCTTTCGGCCGGGGTGGCGTATCGCCCGGTTTTTTAGATTTTCCTTTATTGATCATGTTTTTTATTAAGGAATCATACACTGGTCTCTGCCCGGGAGTGCATATTTCCCGGGTGGCCCTTACATGCTTATAGAGATTGATTTCTACCTGCTTTTGTAATCCGCCAATAGAATCCGCCAGTTTCTCTACCACAGAATCGGAAGTGCCTGCCTGCCTGCTGAGATCAAGTATGGTGTTTTTAACAGAGAGGATCTCATCCATTTTACGTTTGGCATCATCCCAGTAAGTTTTTCTGAGTTCAGTAAACTGGGTTACCTGCTCATCATTAAATCCTACTTTATTACGCAGTGCAGTAACAAACCCGTCCTTGTCTTTGCTTTTTGGCTCGGGTTTCTTTTTAGGGCAACATAAGAAATAACCCACCACCAGTATATTGGTTAGTAACAGCAGGATAATGATAAATACAAGTACCTTATTAACGGAGCGGCTTTGGGTCATGAATATTATTGATTAACATATTGATTAACATCGCTAACTGCCAGTATATAATTGTCATTCTGCAAAACATCAGAAGTTAGGTTTGCCGATGCTACAGAAGGTACGGTATCCTGATGTTCATAATCAGAAGTAAATACCGTGTACACATTAGCTACTACAACAGCTGACAAACAGGCAAAAGCAATTACGGGACGGGCAAAAAAACCAACAGCACGAGCCAGGAAAGTATTTTCCTCCCGGATTCTTGCCATAACACGGGTGTACATAAAAGGACGGGCATCGGCGCGGCTTATTCCATCGAGGCTGCTTAAAATGTCATCTATTTCGGTGCTGGATCTTTTCATCCCTTATAACTTTATATTTTTTATGATTGCCCTGGCACACAGCATAAGATCTCTTTTAATAAAGAAATTCCTCATGCACTTCTCTGTATTTTGACGTTGTTTTTTTATTTTTCTTGTAAAATAATCTTTTTTAACCTTCTAATATTTTTCTCAGGTTATTTTTTGCCCTGTGCAGCAGTGATTCAATGGCGGAGACGGTAGTTTCCATGATTTCGCTGATTTCCTGGTAACTACGCCCTTCCACCTTGCTTAAAACAAATGCAATTCTCTGATTTTCAGGAAGCTTATCAACCGCTTTAAATAAAATGGCTGCGCGCTCTTTCTTATCCAAAACCACCCCGGGATGGTTAAAATCAGGTGGATTGATCTCTACCTGGGCATCTTCTCCAAATATGCTTTTTACAAAGCCAAATCTTTTTTTACGTTTCTTTTTACGCTCGTGGTCAAGCGATTTTGTAGTAGCGATCCGATACAGCCAGGTAGAAAATTTAGATTCCCCCTTAAATGAATGAACAGACTGGTACACCTGTACAAATACTTCCTGTGCCAGGTCTTCTGCATCTTCTTCACTTTTAACGATACTGAGACAGGTATTGTAAACCATATTTTGATATGTGTCTACAATATGTTTAAAAGCAGCCTGATCTCCCTGCTTTAGATGCTCTACCAGTATATCCTCGCTGACCAAAAGCTTTAGTTGATAAAATTTTTCTGGTAGCGATATTACTACATTTTCGGCATTTATTTTTAGAAACCACCTGGCCGGCCACCAGGGCCCATTCCTCCCGGGCCAAAACCACCACCTCTCCAGTCTCGTCTTTCCTCATTTCCCTGCTGTGATGAGGTATTGGCCTTTCCAAAATTCCGGAGGCTGTAAGTAAAGGTAAGCATAAAGTATTGTTGTAATACCCTGGTAGTTGTAGTTTGGATCAGGTTAAAATTGTTCAGCGTCTGGCTAAAACTGTTATTCTGCTTCAGGATATCAAAAACAGAAAGCTTAAGTTCAGCCTGCCTTTTAGCCAGGAACTTTTTACCAACGGCTGCATTCCATAAAGTATATTCAACGCCGTCGGCATTTTCCAGCTTATAATTCTGATACGCTATGTTTGTGTTGAAAAACCATCCGCTTTCAGACAGGAGGTTTAACGTAGCGCTGGGGCTTTGCTGAAGGTAGTTTTGACCGGCGCTGGCATTATTTAACGTACTGGTTGTTTTGGTATAGTTTACATCGTATCCAACTGTAAAATCTATATACTCACTGATATTACTACTTAAAACGGCGCCGCCTCCCATTGTGTTTCGTGTAACAAATCCGATCTCGCCATTGTATTTACTTGGAGTTTTACCGTGATTATAGCTACCGGTAATATTGAAATTGGATTTAAGCGGTTTGATAGGGAATGAATATACCAATAAGCCTGAATAGGTCCGATACCCGTTCAGGTTGATATAAGTAGTATTGGTTATACCCTTGTCATTGATCACATCGCTTGCGATATAGTTATTGATAGTATTGAACGATATGTTTGCTGTAAAGCTGGTATTGTTTTTAGTGTTGGCATAAATATACCTGGCAGTACCCCTGTGGGTGTATGCCTGTTCCAGGT
>DAOLFI010000602.1:0-3182 GCA_035326385.1 Niabella sp. | reverse complement strand
ATAATGCAAGACAGGACCGTACCCATGATGTGGCCATCGTGTTGAATTACCAGCTGAACAGGAAGTGGAACCTTGCAGCCAACTGGATCTATTACACCGGAGATGCGGTTACTTTTCCTAATGGAAAATACATTGTAGATAACCAGATCGTGTTTTATTATACCAAAAGAAATGCCGACAGGATGCCTGCGTACCACCGCCTTGATCTGGGCGCTACCTGGTTGCTGAAAGACAAAAAGAATTTTACCTCAGAGCTGGCGTTCAGCCTTTTTAACGCCTATGGAAGGGAAAATGCGTATATCATTACTTTCAGGCAAAACGAGGATGAGCCTACGCGAACAGAAGCGGTAAAAACTTCTCTGTTTAGATTTGTGCCATCCATTTCTTATAATTTTAAGTTTAAATAAGTGTCACCTATACTCAAGCTCATATTCATAGTCGTCAGTGCTTCTTTAATTGCCGTAAGCTGCGAAAGAGTGATTGCCGTGGATATAAAGGACGTACCTCCGCAATATGTGGTGGAAGGCGTTATTACAGACGATAGCGTTTGTCGTGTGCGTGTATCGCAGACCAGCAACTTTCATGACAGCATTAACCTGGCGGGCATCAACAATGCCCATGTTACCATTACAGAAGAAGGAAGGAGTCCCGTTGTTTTAATGTCAGCTTCAGAACGTGGTATTTACCGCGCCCGGTTTACAGGCCGTCCGGGCCGCACCTATCATTTGCGCGTAGAAGTTCCGGGTGCCACCAATACCAGTATTTTTACTGCAACGTCCACCATGCCTCAGAAAGTATGGCTGGACAGCTTGTACATTACACAAAGGGTTTTCCTGGGGCGAACCCGCAATATTGCTACTATCCGTTTTAAAGATCCTCCTGGGCCTGGCAATGCGTACAGGTTTATTCAGTATGTGGATGGCAAAGCCGAAACAACCATTTTTATTGCAAAAGATGATTTGATCAACGGACGTACCGTTATAGATGAGCTTCTGATATTTAACGATGAGTACACCTTAAAAAAATGCGACCAGGTGCAGGTAGATCTCCAGTGTATAGATCAGCCCAATTATCTGTTCTGGTATAGCCTGAACCAGGGTTCGCTGGGATCATCACAATCAGCATCGCCCGGGAACCCCGCTTCCAATATTAAAGGCGGGGCATTAGGATATTTTAGCGCACATACTGTTTCAACAATGAATATTGCAGTTTTCCCCGATTCTACCTGCAGTTATCCTGCCGATTAGGACTTTTTCTTTGTAAAGGGCGCTAATTTTTTTTTATGTAGAATAAAAAAAAATCTTACTTTCATACAAGTGAAAAAAAACGATTTTGCTAAATGTTTGCTTTTATTCTTTTTGTTTGCCTGTTTTCATGAAGCACGGGCGCAGGATCAGCAGGTGAATTATCAGAGAGAAATGGAGCTGCTTGAAGATAAGATCAATAACTTCTTTTTTATTCCGGCAACAGGTTATTATAAAGAAACGAGCCTGCCGGAAAAAAATAGCAGGCCTGTTTCTTATTTATGGCCGCTATGCGCTATGCTGGATGCGGCAAATGAGATCGGGAAAGTAAAGGACAATACTGAATTGTTGAACCGGGTGAGGGCTTTGTTAGATAAATACTATGATGACCGGGCGCCCGCCCCGGGTTATGCTTCGTATGCAGTGGAATATGGTGGCGGGGACCGCTTTTACGACGATAATCAATGGATTGGTATAACCGCCATGGATGTTTATAAAAATACAGGGGCAAAGGAATGGATAGGGACAGCTGAGCAGATTTATAAATTCATGATGACAGGGTACGATAAAGTCTCCGGCGGCGGTTTCTATTGGCAGGAGGGAGAAAAAACAAAAAATACATGCAGTAACGGACCGGCTATTATACTCAGCCTGGAATTATACAAGGCCACGAAGAAAAAGCAATATCTGCGTATTGGTGAAGAATGCTATCAATGGGTGAATCAAACATTAAAAGCGCCATCAGGAATTTACTACGATGCTGTAAATGTGAAAACAGGAGTGATAGACAAAAGAATGTACTCCTACAACGCAGGCACCATGCTGCATTCGGCCGTTTTATTGTATGAGATCACAGGGAAAACGGAGTACCTGCAAGACGCTGAAAATATTGCGGCCGCATCGCTTGCTTACTTTTTCAAAGACGGGAAGTTCAGGGATAATTACTGGTTCAATGCAGTGTTGCTGAGAGGATATATACAGTATATGAGAGTCAGTAAGTCAGCTGATGGTATTATGCAGTTCAAAAAAGCACTGGATCACGCGCTGGTAAATGATAAAAATGCAAAAGGGCTTTTAGGTATCAAAAAGGAAGTGAACCTGGTAGGGCAGGCCGGCATGTTGGAGATACTTGCCCGTATGGCCCTGCTACAGAAGGAAGGTATTTTTAGCTGAAGCAATAATTTTTATACATTCCGGTTGTAAGGAATGTTATTTTGTTGATTTAAAACCTGGTTTTAATAATGATCCGGATAAGTTGATATATGAAACAATTATCCATTAAAGATATTGCACGCATGGTAGGCGTTGTGCCTTCAACCGTTTCTTTTGTGATCAATGGTAAGGAAAAGGAAATGCGCATTAGCGAAGAAATGGCTGAAAAGATTCGCAGGACCATTAAAGAAACAGGCTATATCCCTAATAAATCCGCAGCAAGTCTGCGTACCGGGAAAACACATGTAATTGGGCTGATTGTTGAAGATATATCCAACACTTTTTTTTCCACGCTTGCCAAGGCTATAGAAGATGTGGCCTATAAAGCAGGATACCGTGTGGTTTATTGCAGCACTGAGAACGATGATAAGAAAGGATCGGAACTGATTAGAATGCTGTATAAGCAGGTGGATGGGTTTATTATCACACCCTCCAAAGGAATGAGGGACGAAGTGCTGCGGCTGAAAAATGCAAAGAAACCGGTAGTGCTTTTAGACCGGTATTTTACAGATGCAGATATACCGCATGTACTGGTTGATAATAAAGACGGTGTAAGGATGGGATTGCAGCTTCTTGCAGAAAAGGGTTATAAAAAGATAGCTTTTATTATTACAGCCCTGGATCTGATGCAAATGAAAGACAGGCTGCAGGCATTTAAAGCAAATGCAAAAAAGCATCATTTATTTTACCCTGAGCTGATTTTAGAGCTGCCTTTTTCCACACAGG
>DAOLFI010000601.1:0-3187 GCA_035326385.1 Niabella sp. | reverse complement strand
ACTATTTGAAGCAGGACGAATACAGTTTAATTTTGAGTGGATACAAATTTATTTTTTGACATCTTATGACTTTAGCTTCGGATTTATGATCGCCCTTCCAGGAGGTAAGATATTCCATCCAAATGCTGGTATAATGCATATTTAGACATAAATTTATAAAAGATGAAAACAGCTAATTCGGATACAAAATTGGCGATTTAAAAAAAATGAGCTAAGTATCTGCATGGGCGATTAAGATTTTTGAATTAATTTTTTTTTCATATTTGTAAAATGAGAGAAGCCGCTCAAATTAGTGATCTCGAATTATTTGAGTATATGGTCCACGGTGACCAACAGGCCTTCACTGTGCTTTATAACAGGTACCATTCTGGCATTTACAACTTTCTGCTTAGTATCGTAAAGATACCTGCACTAGCTGAAGATTTATTGCAGGATGTATTCATGAAAATATGGGAGGGCGCCAGCCATTACCAGGTGAGCACATCTTTTTCTTCTTACCTCTATCAAACGGCTCGTAATAAGGCGATTGATACGCTTCGTCGTGTTGCGCGGGATCCCCTGTTGGAAGATGAGATCAGGCACCGCCTTTCTACTGGTGTGTACCAGCTTGGTTTTCAGGACCAGGACTGGAAACAATACGAATCACTTTTGCATAAGGCAATTGAGTCCTTACCACCACAAAGAAAACTGGCTTTTCAATTAATCCGCCAGGAAGGAAAAAAATATGAGGAGGCTGCTGAAATAATGGGCATTAGCCGCAATACTTTAAAGCAGCATTTATCTCTGGCTGTAGAATCAATACGGAAGTATCTTTTGGACAATGGCGACATCATTTTTGCAATAGCATTTTTGTACCTGTTTGACTTGGCGTAATAAAAAAAGTCAACAATCCATCCACCCATTTTAATAAGCCATTCGTCAACTTATTATGGAGCCACAAAATTCCATACAAGCACAGTTGCTGGAACGATATATCCAGGGTTCTGCTTCACAAGCTGAAGTAGAGCAATTGTTTACCTGGTTGAGGGAGCATGAACCGGAATCTATTGTGGGGTTGAATGAGTTGCTGGAATCCAGCTATACGCAGGCTTTTGCGCAGCCAGACCATTTAGACAATAATAGCAGTAACAGGATTTTAGAGGAGTTGCTAAGACGGATCAATAATAAATCCGGGGAAATATCGGGTGCATTCACCCCTCATAAAGGCCGTAGAATAAGATGGTACTGGGTCGCCGCTTCCATCATCATGCTGCTCGGCATCGGCACTTATTTTTATGTCCAAAATGCAAAACAGGAAACCCCTATCGCTGTAAACATATTAAAAGATATTCCCGCGCCAGCTACCCATCGTGCTATGATTACGCTTGCGGACGGAAGCCAGGTATTTTTAGATAGTGTTGACTCCGGGCAATTAGCGCAGTTAGGTAATATAAAGTTGGTAAAATTATCTAATGGTCAAATCGCCTATCAAACCGTCACAGGAGAAGTGTTGAAAGAAATGCAATACAATACGCTTACCAATCCGAAAGGCAGTAAGGTGATTGATATGCAATTATCGGACGGATCGCATGTTTGGCTAAATGCAGGAAGCTCTATTACTTACCCCATTGCATTTATAGGGAATGAAAGAAAAGTTGAATTGATGGGTGAAGGCTATTTTGAAGTGGCAAAAGATCCTGCAAAGAAGTTTGTAGTAACAGCAAACGGCTCCATAACAGAGGTGTTAGGTACACACTTTAATGTGAATGCATATGCAGATGAAAAAGATACTAAAGTGACTTTATTGGAAGGTTCCGTTAAAGTGAGTAAAGGGGACATAAATGCCATCGTAAGACCAGGTCAGCAAGCACAGGTTACAAATGACGTTAAAATTGTAAATGATATAGATCCGGAAGCAGTAATGGCCTGGAAGAATGAATATTTCCAGTTTGAAGGTGTTGGTATAGAAGATGTGATGCGGCAGATCAGTCGCTGGTACGATGTAGAAGTTATATACGAAGTGCAGCCCAGGCAAGCCCATTTTAGAGGAAGAATATCAAGAGCGGTGGAAGCATCTAAAGTCTTTAAAATGCTGGAAACAACTCAGGCTGTGCACTTTAGAATTGAAGGAAGGAAGGTTTATATAATAAGATAATTGCCAGTTGAAAATAATAGCTCTTACTTCTGTTTATAGCAGAAAGAGTGGTTAACTTAAATAAAGAAACCGGGAAGTGTTGGAAGCCCCTCCCGGTAAATAATTCAGGTTAACGCTATTGACGAATCTTGCTTTCCCGAGAAATCGGGAGTAGCCATTGTTTAACCCAAATCAAAACGAAGTTATGGATTTTAAGGCTTTTTATTTCCACCCCTCTGCCGGGCGAACCAAAATGCTGTTGATTATGAAACTTACAACGATTATCCTGCTCCTGGCTTGCCTCTCAGCTAGCGCCAAAGGTTATAGCCAAAAAGTAAGTCTTTCTGAACGAAATGTACGGCTGGAAAAGGTTTTCAAAAAAATTGAAGACCAAACCAGGTATCAGTTTCTGTACACGGATGAGATACTGAAGCCATGTAGTCCTGTCAATATTAAATTAAAGAACGTCTCTTTGGAGAAGGCTTTAGACGAATTATTAAATGACCAGCCTCTATCTTATACAATCATTGAAAACACTATTATTATTAAACCAAAAGAGCTGCCTAAACCCAAAGCTGCCAGGGAGGTATTTATTGAGCTGACCTATGAAGGTCAGGGAAGGATAACCGGCGAAGGAGGGCAGCCACTGTCTGGAGTGTCTATAAAAATGAGAGGTACAGCCAAAGGCACAACTACAGATGAGCAGGGTAATTTTACCTTACAGGATGTAAATGAAAATGCGGTCCTGGAGGTTTCGTTTGTTGGATACAAGAGCCAGGCCGTTGCTGTTGGCAGCCAGACTTATATTGAGATTAAACTTGATATAGAAATTAATGATCTGCAGGCAGTGGAAGTATCTGTGGCATACGGCACTCAAAAAAGGAAGGAAGTAGTAGGTTCAGTAGCACAGGTTAATCTTGATGATACCCGCGATATGCCGGTAGGCCATATAGGACAACGACTACAGGGTAAACTCCCAGGTGAAGAAATAATCCAAAGTACTGGCCGGCCCGGCCAGGGAATGGATTTTCGCATTCGCGGAGCGGCTTCTATTAATGCGGGAAATGATCCTTT
>DAOLFI010000600.1:0-3188 GCA_035326385.1 Niabella sp. | reverse complement strand
ATGTTATCCAAACAAGTTGGGATCGCGTATAAAGCACCGAAAGGATATTGGGAAATGCTTCCTAAAACAACCGGATGGAAAGATGCTGATCTATTGCTTCCTGTACCGGCTGTTTTTATATTGGATAAAATGGGAATAATTCATTTTGAATATATCAATCCTGATTTTAAACAGCGATTAAGTTCAAATTTGTTGAAAGCTGCAGCGGCCAGTATCCGGAAGGATTTTTAAAATTCATTTAAAAAATGGAAGTGCATGAGTGGAATATGGATCTTTGTGAAGACCTTTAACAGGCAAAAATAAGGCAGGTTATGATCAGGGAATATGGTGAAAAGGCGACATCGGCGCTATTTGTAATGCATCGCGATAACAAATTGTTTTGTGGTAAAGGGCTCCGTGTCTCGGGGAGCTACCCCATCAATACGTTTGTTTATAATAATGGCACATCGCAGCAAGTGATCATAGACGAGATTGCCTATACCATGCCTGCCCAAAGCATCTTGCCTTTGGTTTCCAACCAGCATTTTATATTTGAACGCCCGGCGGAACTGACCGGCTGGCAATTTAACCGGGAATTTTATTGTATTGTGGATCATGATGCAGAAGTGGGATGCGCGGGGTTCCTTTTTTATGGCATTCAGCATCCCATGTTCATCAAACTAGATAAGCAGGCAGCTGAAGAAATGGCCCACCTGGAGAAAGTATTTTCCAATGAACTTTTGCTGAAAGACAATTTCCAGGGAGAAATGCTGCGCACCCTTTTAAAAAGGTTGATCATCAAAACCACCCGCATGGCCAAGTTACAGCATGCAAGCTATCAGCAATTTCCTGATGAAAGAATGGACCTGATCCGAAATTTCTCGCTGCTGCTGGAGTGTAGTTTTAAGCAGAAGCATGAAGTCAGGTTCTATGCAACTGCGCTCCATAAATCGCCTAAAACACTCAGCAATGTATTTGCGCTTTTGAAGCAGCCGTCACCTTCGGTGTTGATCCGGAACCGGATTGTACTTGAGGCCAAGCGCTATCTCCATTATACGGATAAGTCTGCAAAAGAGATTGCTTACGAACTGGGCTTTGAAAGCCCTGCGCATTTCAGCAGGTTTTTTAAACAATATTCAGGCAGCAACGTTTCGGCGTTCAGGAATCTTTGAAGATAAAATGTTTAATACCAGCTTAGAGTACTGGTTGGGTTTCCCGGCCATTCAATATCCGGAGCTGCTGCAATTGCCTTCAGTTAATAGTTAAAGGACGGATAGAAAATTTATCCAATGGAATATTCTTTTAACAGTTGCCGGTAACTGGACAGGATGGCCGATTTGGAAATAAACCCTATAAACCGGTTATTTTCGTCAGTCACAGGCAAATGCCATACGCCCGTGTTATCAAAAATTGTAATCACCTCGGGTAGTAACTGCCAGGGGTGAATGATAGCAACAGGCGCTTTCATCAATTGCTGTACCGAATAGATCCCCTCCAGCTTTTTATTGAACAGGATGGGCCGCAGATCATCTAAGGTAAGAACTCCTTTCAAGCGTTGCTTTTCGTCCAGGATAGCAAATATATTTTTATTACCGTTTTTTACACTCTCCTGTAAATCGGTAATAGTGTCATCGGACTTTATTATTTGGGAGTGCTTATCAATTAAATCAGCGGTATGCAGGATAGATAACAGGTTCTTATCGTGTTCATGGGTAAAGATCTTTCCCTGTTTTGCAAGCTCTTTAAAATCCGGAGGCACTACCGAAAACCAACGCGCCATAAGATAAGAAATTACGGATACAATCATCAGCGGAATAAATAAATCATATCCCAGGCTTGATTCGGCGATCAGGAAAATGGCCGTAAGAGGTGCATACAAGGCGCCACTCATTACACCGGCCATTCCGGCCAGCACCAGGTTGGAAACCGGTACATGCTCAAAGCCTAACTGCGTGCAGATAACGGCAAATAAAAAACCCAGTGTGCCGCCAGCAAACAAAGACGGAGCAAAATTTCCGCCGTTTCCACCGCTGTGAATGGTAATGGATGTGGCAAATGCTTTTAAGAGGCAGATCAGTACTAAAAAAATAATGAGTGTCCAGTTCCCGGTTTCAAAATACCTGAAAAAGCTGTTGTGCAGGATTCCTTGCGCATTTCCATCTGCAAATGCTTTCACTATTGTGTATCCTTCCCCGAATAATGGGGGTAGTAGCAAGCACAACATAGATAATGCTGCACCACCCAACATGGCAACCCGGAGCCTGGAAAGCCTAAGCTTTTTAATAAAGTGCTCTACATACTGTGAAATGACCACAAAATACCGGGCATAAAATCCTGCTATTAAACCTAATACTAAATAATAAAGAATATTATGATAGTTAAACGACTGCCGGGCATAGAAGCGGAAGAGCACATCGTCTTCAAGCAATATTCTTGAAAGTAAACTGCCACAGACCGCGGCAACTACCAGGGGTATGAAGTCTGAAAAAACAACGCCAGTCAATAGTATTTCAAAGGCAAACATGATGCCTGCTATAGGTGCGTTAAAGGCAGCAGCGATGCCGGCAGTAGCGCCAGCGGCCAGTAACAAGGTACGCTCTTTATAACCCAGTTTGTAGGTTTGCGCGTAGTTAGACCCAATGGCAGCCCCGGTCACGGCCATAGGACTTTCCAGGCCAGCGGAACCACCCAGTCCTACGGTGATAGCGCTTTGCACCATTTGAGAATACATTTTTACCCGGGAAATAATACTTGAATTCTGGGCAATCTCATATAAAACAGCCCCAATTCCTTTACGGTCCTGGCCTTTAAACACAGCAAGTACTGTTATCGTGGTCAGCACAATCCCTAAAAATGGAAAGATAATATAAAACAGAACCTGGTATTCAAAATGTACCTTGGTTACAATCAACTGGTGTATATAGTGGACGACAGCTTTTAATAAAACTCCTGCAAGACCGGCCGTGCATCCCACAAGAATACCTGAAAGAATTAAAAACTGGTTGCGGTTCAATCGGTTTTTTAACCAAAACAGTACCAGCTCATAACTGCGCACTTTCTCCAGACTATACTTCTGAAAATCTCTTTTAAATTTTAGAAAACTGATGTATTTTTTTTTATTATGAAACTCCACAATACCTTGTATTAAAGGATAATAGTTACCAGACACAGTTGATAGCTCCAAAAAACATGTTATTCAATCTTTTTTG
>DAOLFI010000599.1:0-3192 GCA_035326385.1 Niabella sp. | reverse complement strand
ATTGTAGAGCAAAAGAATGACCTGGTGAATGCCAAGGAAAGCTTATTGAAAACAATTGAGGAAGTGGAGTCTACTGCCAACCAGAAATTCCTGGACACTTTTAACCAGGTGCGGGAGAACTTCAGGAAAGTATTTAAATCTTTATTTACAGAAGATGACCAGTGCGACCTGGTACTGGAAAATCCTGAAAACCTTGCCGAAACCGGCATTGATGTAATGGCAAGACCCAAAGGTAAAAGGCCTACTTCTTTAACACAACTGAGTGGTGGAGAAAGAACGCTGACCGCAACTGCTTTGCTGTTCGCTATATATCTTATCAAACCGGCGCCGTTCTGTATCCTGGATGAGGTAGACGCGCCGCTGGATGATGCCAATGTGGGCAAGTTCACCAATATGATCCGTGAGTTTAGCGATAACTCCCAGTTCATTATTGTTACGCACAATAAAACCACCATGAGCACTGTGGATGTCATTTATGGTGTGACCATGCAGGAGCCCGGCGTAAGCAAGCTGGTAAGCGTTGATTTCAGGAGCCTTGCTGCAGCGGGGTAAGTAGCAGTAACTGTCAGGGTGAGCTTGTCGAACCCTAGCTCTATATAATATATAATAAAAGCCGCCCGTTGTACGAGGCGGCTTTTTAGCTTTCATGGATAAGTTATTTCCTGGTTATTCCTAATTATTTATGATGGCGGCTTTTCATCTTGCCTTTCCAGCTCTTCATGGCATCGCCCGTAAGGGTAAATCCCATGCTTAGTCCTATGTTACGATGAGTAAAAGAAGGTAAGTTGCTTTCATATTTATTTTCCACTAACCCGTGATAATAATTGATATCATGGTTAATTAAAAAACCATCAGCCACTCTTACACTTATACCCAGTGATCCGGTTGCACCGGCGTCTACTTTAGTACTCATAAATTTAACGGTCTTTGTTCCTGCAAATACATCATCTTTGCTGATAGTATAGGTTTTACCGCCCACTAAAAATCCAACAGATCCGCCAATACCTAATCTGGGCCTTACTTTGTTTACAGGATCTCCAAAAGTAAACATGGCGCCAAGGGGTATACGTATATAGTTCATACGCTGTTCCGCTTTATGGGCTTCCGTATTATTATCAATTTTAAATGTACCTCCTTCGGTGCTGAAAAAAGTACCCAATCCTATACCCACATTATCACTGAAATTATAAATGGCAGTACGTCCAAACTGTACTGAAGGGTGAAAGGCATACTTTAGATCGTCGCTGCTGCGGTTACCTACCGTCCAGCTATGGCCGATCATTACTTTGTCGCTAACTGCAAAACCTTTTCGCTGGGCAAAGCCCGAAATGGCTATAAACAGTAAACATCCTGATGTGCACAATATTCTTTTCATGATAACAGGTTTAAAGTTTTTTTGTATAGTTATCGACAAAATCATGCCAAACCTTTTTATTAATGGTGTACAAGCTTATTGTAGCTTATTATACTGCCTGCTGCCGATGCTGTCATGCCGGTTAATAATTACAAAATTTTAGCGGTTAATCTTTTTACTTTCTGTCATTCTCCTCTCACTTCGTTAATTTTGCAACCTTTAAATGAATTACCGGTTATGATCACTATTTCTTTTCCTGACGGAGCTAAAAAGGAGTTTGAGTCGGGTGTTACAGCGCTGGATGTCGCAAGATCTATTTCTGAAGGGCTGGCGCGCAAGGTTATTGCAGCCAAAGTAAATGGCGAAGTATGGGATGCTACGCGCCCCATCTCTAATGATGCGGAGCTTTTTTTACTGACATGGAACGATACGGATGGCAAAAAAACATTCTGGCACTCATCAGCGCACCTGATGGCGGAGGCCGTGGAAGCCGCTTTTCCGGGCGTGAAGTTCTGGGTGGGCCCTGCACTGGACTCCGGTGGTTTTTATTACGATATGGATCTGGGCGACAGGAAATTATCGGAAGATGATTTGGCCACGCTTGAAAAGAAAATGAATGAGCTGGCTAAAGCTAACAGCAATTATATCAGGAAAGATGTGCCTAAGGCCGAAGCCGTTGCCTATTTTACCGAGAAAGGCGATGAATATAAGCTGGACCTGTTAAGCAACCTCAACGATGGGGAAATTACCTTTTATACTCAGGGCAATTTTACCGATCTCTGCCGCGGACCGCATATTCCCGGCACGGGCATAATCAAAGCTATAAAGCTTACCAGTATAGCCGGCGCTTACTGGAAGGGAAACGAAAAAAATAAAATGCTTACCCGTGTATACGGTATTACCTTTCCTTCGCAAAAGGAGCTGGATGAATACCTGGCCATGCTGGAAGAAGCTAAAAAACGCGATCACCGAAAGCTGGGCAGAGAGCTGGGTATTTATACTATGGATGATGATGTGGGCCAGGGACTCATTATGTGGATGCCTAATGGCACGGTTATCATAGAGCAGCTTGAAAAGCTGGCTAAGGAAACAGAAGAGGCAGCAGGCTATAAACGTGTGGTTACGCCTCATATAGCCAAAGAAAGTATGTACCTTACCAGCGGGCACCTGCCTTATTATGCAGATAGTATGTATCCGCCAATGGAACTGGATGGAGAGAAATATTACCTGAAAGCAATGAACTGCCCGCACCATCATAAGATATTTGATGCAGAGCCTAAAAGCTATAGAGATATGCCATACAGAATTGCCGAGTATGGTACCTGCTACCGTTATGAGCAAAGCGGTGAGTTGTTCGGGTTGATGCGGGTGCGCTGTCTGCACATGAATGATGCGCATATTTACTGTACCAAAGAGCAGTTTGCACAGGAATTTAAGGCTGTGAATGACATGTACTTAAAATATTTCAAAATTTTCGGAATAGAGAAATATGTAATGCGGCTGTCTTTACATGATCCTGAAAAATTAGGGCAGAAATATGTGAACGAGCCTGAGTTGTGGAAAGAAACAGAAGAGCTGGTGCGCAATGTTTTAATTGAAACAGGCGTGCCTTTTGTGGAAGTGAAAGGAGAGGGCGCATTTTACGGGCCTAAAATAGATGTACAGATATGGAGTGCAATAGGCAGGGAATTTACGTTAGCTACCAACCAGGTAGATTTTGCTCAGCCCCGCAGCTTTAAGCTGAGCTTTACCAACCAGAATAACGAGCCTGAAATCCCGTTGATCATTCACCGGGCTCCCTTAGGTACCCACGAACGCTTTATCGGCTTCCTGTTAGA
>DAOLFI010000598.1:0-3193 GCA_035326385.1 Niabella sp. | reverse complement strand
TTGTATTCATTTTTAATTAATTTGAATTTTTAGAATCAATTATAACGCCAAATTTTATTTTTTTTGACGATATAGAAAAATGAAAGGTTGCCTGGCAGGGATATTACCCGGCCGGGTAATATTATTAAGTTAAGCAACGATGCTCTGCGAAACATTTTGTTTCGCAGGATTATTATGTAGCCTTTGGCTTCATTTAAAAGTAGCCAAAGGTTCATCGCTCTTCGGGACTTGTTGTCCCGAAGAGCGAATGACATTGCCAGAATCATTCCTCGCTTACATTCTTCAAAGTCATCAACAGATTATAAGCACCTTTTGTTACAAAAGTCTGTTGCGCAAGATCACCTGTGTTGAGCAACCCGGTAAAACCATTTTCTGAAGTACCGGTTTGCACTTCCTGCATCCGGAAGCGGTTTTTGCCTTTGGTAACAAAAGCATATTGCTTATTCTCAAAGCGAACGATAGCTTCATCCGGTAAAGCCATTGCGGTACTTCCCGAATATTCTATATCTGCATTCATAAACGTGCCCGGCAGGAGGCTTCTATCATAATGCTCAAAATGGCAGTGTACTTCCGCAGCATTATCACTGGCAAGATTTTTACTGATGAGCATAATGGTGCAGGTATATTTTTTCGCGGGGTTGTTATTGGTATAAGCCAGTAGTTTTTGTCCTGTAACCAACTTACTGATATCTTTCTCAAAAACGGTTAAGACCAGGTGTATATCGCTTGTATTGACCAGTTCAAAAAGCACATCGCTTGGATTAACGTACTTGCCCTTGTTTACATTAACGGCTGCTACGTAACCAGAAATAGGGGAATAAACAGGAATGCTTCCTGAAATATTACCTGCTGTAACGCGGGCAGGATTCAGACCTATTAATTTAAGCTTTTCTTCCAGCGACCTTATTAAAATGATCTGCGTATGATAGGTGGCTTTGGCCTGTTCATACACTTTATCACTTGCGGCTTTGCTTTCATTCAATTCCTTTTGCCTGTTATACTCGCTTTCATTAAATGCAAACTGGGCTTTGGCAGTAAGATAGTCCTGCTGTAATTGTATATACCGCGGATCTTCCATCACAGCCAGCACCTGTCCTTTGTTGATATACATTCCAGGCATAAGCCGTGTAGATTGCAGGTATCCGCCCAGCGGCACACTTACAGACACCCTGTTTTGAGGCGGTACTTCTACTTTACCACTTACTTTTAACACAGAGGCAATGTTCCGGGTATTTAGCTTTCCTGTTTCAATACCTGCATTTTTATACTGTGCATCGGTAAATATAACCGTGTTTCTTTCAACAGTCGGCGCTTTTTTTTCTTCCGCAGAAGGTTTGCTTCCGCATGAAGCGATCAGCATTGCAACAGATATGCCTATAATAAATTTCTTCATAATTATTTTTATTTGCTGATGTAAAAATTAAGTTCGGCCAGGGCTTTGTTCCTGTTGTTCACCGCTTCTATATAATCACTTTCTATACTGATGGCCTGGTTCATAAGCAATACCCATTCTAAATAATTGATCTCTCCATTCAGGAACTGCAGGTTAGCTGTTGAAATGATCGTTTTAGCCTGGGTTAATGCTTTTGTCTCAAAATATTGTAAAGCATGTTGAAATTTCTGGTAATTGATAAAAGCAGAACGGTAAGCTGCTATGAAGCTCCTCACCCCCGCTATGTATTCACCTGCGGCAATGGTTTCATTGATCTTTGCCGCGCTGATCTTTGCTTTTTGTCCGCCCGTAAAAACAGGAATGCCTAACCCCACCTGTACCGAATGAAATCGAAGTGCACTGTTATACGCTTTATTGTCGGCACCCATACCTTTCATGCCCATAATGTCGTATCCCAAACTAAAATCAGGCAATAATTTGCTGCGTTCCGCGCTGGTAACCGCCTGTGCTATTTGTTCCTGTTGTTTCAGATACTGCATTTCCGGGTGAAGCAGCAGCAGTGAAGAATCTGCAACAATCATGTTTCCTGGGGCATCCACCTCTTCTGCCGGGACCAGATCAGTAACAGTATTCAGCAGTAATTGAAACTGTAATTGCGCCAGTTCCTTATCCTGCTGCAACTGCGATAGCTGTAAAGCAATTTGTCCCCGCTGGTTTTCGGCTGTTGTTTTTTCCAGTACATTGCTTTCTCCCTTATTAAAACGCAGCGTGGCTTTATGCAGAAATGCTGCAAACAAGCTGTCGTTCTTTTGCAGAAGCTGCTGCTTGTTCCATAAAAAGATAAGATGATAGTAAAGCTGCGTTACCTGCTTTTTCAGCTGCGACTCCTGCATCCCAACTTTTAAAGCACTGCGTCTCCATTCTTCTGTAAGTAAGATCTTATGCCGGGTATATACTGCAGGAAAGCTGATGGTTTGTGAAATGCCGATAGCCACATCGGGATAAAAACTATTGATCTGCCCATATTGTCCGTTCATGCTTGTTGCCGGAATAGCTGTTGCAGATCCGATTAGCTTTTTATGATAGGCTGCACGAAGCTGCTCATTTTTAACCAACAGATTGTTCTTCAAAGCAGTATCAATAGCCTGCTGTAAACTGACAGGCGTTTGAGCACCTGCACCTAAAAATGAAAAAGTCAAAAACGATATCACAAATACTGTAGCAGGTTTCGGTCTTCTTTTATACGATGGTCCTTTATGAAACATAATATATAAAATGGGTAAAACAAAAAGGGTTAAGAAAGTAGCAATAAGCAGTCCTCCAATCACAACAGTTGCCAGTGGGCGTTGCACTTCCGCACCTTCACCGGTACTTATGGCCATAGGTAAAAAACCTAAAGAAGCTACAAGGGCAGTCATCAGTACTGGTCGCAGCCTGATCTTTGTGCCCTGGATAACAATACGTTTCAGATCGGTATAGCCTTCTGCTTTAAGGCGGTTAAATTCGGCAATCAACACAATTCCATTCAGTACAGCCACTCCAAACAGCGCAATAAAACCCACTCCCGCACTGATGCTAAATGAAATATCTCTTATGGCCAGTGCCAGTATACCGCCGATAGCTGAAAGCGGGATCGCTGAATAAATAAGCAACCCCTGCTTTACAGAACGGAAGGCAAAGAACAGTAAAATGAAAATGAGCGCCAGCGAAACAGGCACCGCAATATACAGCCTTGACTTTGCCGCTTCCAGATTCTCAAAAGCACCACCGTAAGTGATCGAATAACCCGGGGGTAATTTC
>DAOLFI010000597.1:0-3198 GCA_035326385.1 Niabella sp. | reverse complement strand
CCGAAACTCTTCCTGCTTCTGAATTCCAGGTTACATCATCACCTACTTTAAACTTTTTCATTTTTGTTCTTTTAAAGTTAGTTAATACAATGGCTGATGTACCTTTTTGAGCAAATAGTTGCTGATAAAATTGCAGACGGCTTATACCTGTCAACATTCTGTATAATTATCCCTGAACTTCCCGTTTACGGCTATTATACTTTCGATAAAGATCTGCTGGCCATCCTGCAGGATCATATACGGTTTTTCGTTTTGCAGATTCAGCTCCCGGATAAGCCCTTCGGTGCGTATCAACCCGTTGTTATCATACAATAATCTGGCAGGCTCGTTATTATGCAGAGCCTCCTTCAGCAATCCATTAAACTTCTCACCAGCCTGTAGTGTATCTCTTTGATCCATGATCATAGTTTTTAATCCGTACAAAAAAGTTACATACCCAATTGCTCACGGCCTTCAGGAGTGAGCATTTCAAAGCTCCAGGACGGATCGAACGTCAATTCAATCTCAGTTTCTTTTTCCGGAAATTCCTTTTCCAGTGCGTTCTTCACCCCATTAGTGATCGCTTCTCCCATTGGGCAATGGGGCGTGGAAAGCGTCATAGTAACCTTAATCTTTTCGTTACTGATGTCTATATCATAAATGAGGCCAAGATCCATCACATTTACAAAAAGCTCAGGATCTATTACTTCATACAAAGCGCTCCGGGCTTTTATTTTATCATCATAATAAACATCAGTGAGAGCAATTTCCATTTTGTTTTTTTATAAAGATACGCTGCATTAAAAATATAAGATGTACGATTTACGGTGTACGGTTTTTACGTTACAGGATGCTGGTTACAAATTACTGGTTTCTGGTCGCGGGTTACCAGATACTGGTTCATAGTCCACAGCAGATTCATAGCCAAATCCTATTAACTTTCTAACTTTTCAACCCTGCCGGTCAGGCGGGCTTTCAACTTTTCACCTCTGTCAACTGTCCTCTGTCCGCTTTCAGCCTTTTGCCTTTTGCTTCTGGCTTTCATATCGTACATCGTACAACTACTATCGTACATAAAAACTACTCTAACTGCTTTGTCTTATGCAGTAATGTTTTTGCTACATTATAACCATACAGCGCTGATACAACTACCCATGCTCCTAAAGCAATACGTATTATTAAAAGGTGCTGCAATATAACAGCTACAGCCAGCAATACAAGCGCTGCATTAAAAAACCAGAATTGCCATACAATCAGCCCCTCATCGTACAAATGCTTGGGCAGCGGTACTTTCACCTTCCCGGATAAATGCTTATAGTGCCCGTTCCAGACAATAAACGGCAGCGTTTTGAAAGTTTTACCAAGAATAATACCCGTTATCCATCCCATAAAAAGAAAAGTGCCATACAATATTGTCCAATGCGTTCCTTTCATATACCAGATAAGAGGGATCAGGAATACAGCTACCAGCAGGCAGAGAAAAGAAATAAAAGTATGCTTCATCAGCAGCTCGATCTTTTTTCTTACCCTGCCTTTGAAAGCATCGTATAAATACAGCAGCCAGCAAATAATTCCAATCAGAACAAACAGTGCGTACAGTAAAAATCTATAGCTGCTTTCTATAAAATAGCCATCAGCCAGAAACAATACTAATCCCAGGTTTTGAAAGACGAAGGCATATTTCAGGAGATATTCTCTTTGAGACTTTCCTAAAAGAAACATGGGGACCAGCTTGGCGCTTACGCCGGTAATGAGCTGCAGGAACCATCCGGCCAAACCTGCATGTGCGTGGAGCTTCAGGATATCAAGATGATTTTTTTCAAAAAAAGGAAAAGCCAGGTTAACAGTCAGCAGCAGTCCTACCAAAACAGTAAACAAAAGCCATAATGCAGAAATCACAATAAACAACTTTTGTATAGAATATCGAATACAAACCCTGCTTGTTAAAACAACGTTTAAAAAGTAAAAGATAGCTGAAATCACTACCAGTGAGCCGCCACTGATCATCAGCCACCCTACCCTGAAATCCCAGAATGAAAATGTGAGCAGGGTTACACCGGCTGTTAGTGTATACCAGCTCAAAGATGCTAACAGCGGGCTATACAGCGCTCTCTCACAAATTACAGGAAGTAACTGGTAGGCAGCACCAAAGATGATCATACTCCCCCAACCTAACGCAGCTATATGCACAATGGTGAGTAAATGCGGGCTGAAGTAATGGCGCGTAAAACTTTCTGCGCTAATAAGCATTAAAACACATAAAACGAAAAAAGCAACAGCTCCTGTTGCATAAAACGGGAGCACCGCATTGTTTGGGGGCGCTTTTCCAATATTAATATCTGCCATAGTTTATAAACCGGCCTGTATAATTTTCTAGTGTCATGTCAACCGTAAAACGTTGTGTTGGTTGTCACCCTGAGCCTGACGAAGGGTGTATAAGAAAAGGCTTCAACAAGCTCAGCATGACATTAGTTGCGAAAGAGTATGATTGACATGGCACTAGTGTTAATCTTTAAATATAAGCATCTTCACATCGCCCTCACCAATATTATAGATATGCACCGGAAAATCTTTTGAAGCCAGCTCTTCCAATAAATAAACAGGCACTCTTTTGTGATGTACATATAAGCCATGGCCTGCAGGAAGTGTTTCCAGCTCGGCAAGAATGGTTTGCATAGGCAAAGGCATTTCGAGGTCCCGTACATCAATGGTCTTTCTCTTTTCCCCGTTGAAAAGGCTGCAAATTTTTTCAAAAGAAGCAGCATCGTGCATTACTGTTTTTGCTTTTGTAGTGTCTGTTCCCGAAGTATTTTTCTGCCGCTTTAAAAAATAAGTATGAAACTCCATAGTGCTGATCGTATCCACGAAACTGGCCTCAGCTTTATCTTTTTCCAGCAAATGGATCAACGGCGTTGGTACAAAAGTGTTAATGATGCAAAGTATCTTCCCGTCCGGCACTTCTTTGAATTTCCGCATAATTTCTTTAAGCGGATCAACACCATGCTCAATGATAGGGCGAACATCAAATTTTATAATATCCTCTTCGGGAGGGGCCTTCAGCCAATGCGGCTTTTCTTTACCTGTAGTATCTGTCGGAACAGCAGCATTAGCAGCCTGCTGTTCATTCCCTGTAAAGCGATAACCTAAAGGTTGCAGTACCCGTTCAAAATCTTCCACTTTGCAGCCGCCCATTTTTGCGGCTTCGGCCACTGTAACTCT
>DAOLFI010000008.1:0-16832 GCA_035326385.1 Niabella sp. | reverse complement strand
GTGTTTTGCCTTATAAGGTCTGCGGCTTGTTGTAACGACGTGATACCGTCAAAATAGCCGAACAGCTCTTTATATCCTACGGTTTGCAGGGCATTTAAATGCCTGTATGGCAAAAGGCTATGCACTTCGGCTTCCAGCCCGGCCTGCATCATCAGGTCTACCCGGGTATTGATCCGCTCATATAATATTTCGCGGGGAAGCTCCAGGCCTGCCTGTATAATTTTAAAAGGGCGGGGCTTTTTTTCCCCGTTCCTGAAGCTTAAAACAGATTGTCCCGTAGCCAGCACTACTTCCAGCGCCCGCATCATACGCTGCGGATTTTGCATTTCGCCCCTGGCAGAAAACAGGCTATCGTGCAGCCTTAATTGCTGCTGCAGCCAGGGAAGCCCCTCTGCTTCGTAATGCTGTATAATATGCTGCCTGATGCTTTCGTCCACCGGTGGAATGGCATCCAGCCCTTCAGTTAATGCCTTAATGTACAGGCCTGTTCCGCCTGTAACTACTACTACATCGTGCACTGTAAACAATTGCTGCAACAGACTCAACGCATAGGTTTCGTACCATGCAGCGGTAATATCATCGTGTATGCTGTGTGAAGCAATAAAATAATGGGGTACCTGCTGCAGCTCTTCTGCCGAGGGCCTTGCCACGCCAATGTTCAGCTCTTTAAAGCACTGCCTGCTGTCGGCCGAAAGAATGACCGTGCCAAAATGCCGTGCCACCTCAATAGCATGGGCGGTTTTACCCACGGCTGTAGGACCTGCAATAACAATTAGTGATTTGATATCTGGGATTTCTCTTGTATATTTATATTATTGTTTTTGGCCAATAGGAACCTTTGATGAAATTTTTCAGGCTTCCTTTGTGTAATTTAATCCTGAAAACTTTCATGTCGGTTTGATTACGGTTTAATCTTCTTCATCCTGGTATTCATCCGTTGCTTCTATGCTCATATCTTCCCCGTCCTCGTTTTTTTCATTAAAGCCTTCTGTACCACGGGTGAGGTCGTATTTCTCTTCAATATCAGCAAATTTATCCCCCAGCAACCCTTTTGTTCCATACTGTTTAGGGCCTATACCTTCAGAGCGCACCACAGAGGGATACTCTGTACGGCTGTCTGCATCTTTCGAAACATTGATCAGCTCGATCAGGAAATTCCACATTTTGTGAAAATCATAAGTATATGTAAAGCGCTGGTTAGTATTTTTAATTTCGGAACCAACAGTGGTTTCGGCCATCATTAATGGCTCTACCCTGTATTTCTTATCGTATTTTTCTAATGTAATTTCCCGTCCCTGCTGCCAGTTATCATTGCTGCGGTAAAAAGTAGCCTGATGTTTATTGTCAAACTCGTAGGCTTTTAAAATTGTTTCGTGCAATTGCAGAAAGGTTTGGGTATGTTTAATGACCACATCACGGTAAATACTGTCGTCCTCTTCAAAATATATCCTGAATTTAAAGATTGCCATAGGGCGAATTTACGAAAATGTGGGCAGACAGCATACTACAATGTAGAATGGGGTGCATTCCAAATTGCCGCAGTCCGTAAGCCTATCGTGTGGACACAAATACCTACTATAAAAAACCACAATCCTTCTTACTCAATTTCCTATGACCTCACCCTATTGCGACTCAAACAGTTAGAGTCTCCGAGGCCCTCTCCCCGAGGAAAGGGTGGTAAGGTCTCTGATATTCGGAGGTTTGTGGGGTGAGGCAGACTAGGAGGCTCTTCTGTACGACAACTTGGAATACACCCGTAGAATGGTAATAAGCATTTCCCTATACAGATACCTGGTAAGGAAAATATTACTGCGAACCTGCTTGCAGCAGGCAGGTTCGCAGCATTTAATGACGAAGATTGACTATCCTTCTCTACCGGAGATGGACACCCGCTGTTTGCTGTGATATAACCACGCTCCCGCAGTGGTTCCCGGCCGTTAACCATCCAAAGCGTTGTTGTTCCTGCCGATCATGAGTAGCTCATTAACATGCACCTCGGTGACATATTTTTTAACCCCGGCCTTATCTGTATAATTCCGGTTAACCAGCTTGCCTTCGATGGCTACTTCTTTTCCTTTATCAAGGTACTTGTCCGCAATTTCGGCTACCTGTCCCCAGGCTACTACATTATGCCACTGGGTTTCTTTTACCCGCTCTCCTTTGGCGTTTTTATAAGTTTCGCTGGTGGCTATGCTGAAGCGGGCCATTTTCTTACCGCTGTCCATGGTTCTAATCTCAGGGGCATTACCTAAATTTCCAATTAACTGAACTTTGTTTTTAAGTGCGTACATAGTTGTAAATTTTGTGTCCGTAGGTGACGAACGGTTAAATAATAATTCTTTATTTCAACCGAAGGGTAGCGCTCCCCGTCCGGCAATACAAAGATGGGGTCACGATAAACCCATAGTCGTATTTTAAAGGTTTACTTACGACAATAAACGTTTATAAACACTTATAAACGTTTACAAACGGCTATTGCTATTCAATTTCCAATCAAAAGGGGTAATATTTTATGGTAAGCAAGCTTTTTTGTATTTTCCGGTAACTTAAATGCTGACCATGGAAATACAACCTAAAAAATGCCTTGCCTGTGGCAAACCTGTAAGAGGCCGCAGCGACAAAAAATTCTGTGACGATTATTGCCGTAACGTATATAACAACCAGGCAAAGGGCGCCAACAGCAGCCTCATCCGTAATATCAACAATATTTTAAAAAAGAACCGGAACCTGCTTGCTTCTTTGCTCTCACAGGAGCAGAAAACCATCAAAGTAGAAAGAGAAAAGCTCTCGGGCCTGGGATTCAGGTTCAGGTATTTTACCCATCAGTATATCACTAAAAAAGAAGTCGCCTACTTTTTTTGTTATGATTATGGTTATTTGCCGATAGATAACGGCTGGTTTTTGGTAGTAAAGGGAAAGGAACTAAAAGATAAAGACAGCGTTTAGTTCATTGTGGTAACTATATACAGAGTAAGCACGGTCTTTGACAACCAAAAATCGTTTGTCATCCTATTAAAAAAACATAACAGGAGGGGAGTTTATTAAACAGGCTCCATCTGGTTATACTAACGTAAGGGATGCTGATGATAAGACCCTTTTTATAATTGACGCCGAAAAAAGCACCCGCAGGAACAGGAGTCAATACCTATTTTAAGAAATATAAATCTGATTCCGCCTTCCTGCGTTTCACCAATCCCTCCAGTTTCTTCCCGTTAGCATTTACCCATTTTGCAAATTCCTTTGCGATGGCCGGATCTTTGGGATTGGTATTTACTTTTTTGGCCAGCGTAGATATTTTCAAATTACCCTCTCCCAGGTTATAAGTAAAGCTCACCAGGGCATCAAATTGGTTCTTATTAATATCATCTCTTATCAACGCATCTACGGCCAGTTCAAAGCGCTTCAGATCGTATTTCAGATAATCAATGGCCTGTGCCTGTGTAATAGATTTATCCCTTAGTGTTACTTTTTGGCCCGAAGGATACCGTGTAGTTCCGTAACCGATTGTTGGCACACCTGCCGGGCATATATATGGCTTTGCGTAAAAGCCCTCAAATGATTTTATAAGATCGATGCCCCTTTTTCCTGTTTTTGTGATTTTCATGGCAATTAATTTATTTAGCACTGCATTAAATTTACTTAAAAAATCATTACTGGCAGCATCCCCTATTTTTTATATAGCTGTTCCCGCCTTTGTCTATCGGCGTTGTTTTCCATTGCCTGTTACCAGGGTATTCCCATCCATTTCAAATTAACTTTGGTCTTTGACAACTATCCCTTTGGAGAGGGTTGTGGGTGAGATTAAAATAACAAAACCCGCATAAATGCGGGAGTTGCGTGGTTGCGCGCTCCTATGGATTGCACAACATAAAGATAAACAAAATTTGAAAGCTTATGCAAAATAATTTAGACATCATATCGAAACGCCGTTGTGAATTGCTTTCTCCTAAAGATTAACTTTGGTCTTTGACAACTTCAATGTTTGAGGATAACAACTTACCCAAGAACTCTTAATAACACCGTTAACTACATCTACACTAACGTCTATACATTTATCAGGCTTTAGAGCGAGTTTCCCATTCAAATGTAGAATGAAATTCCCTGACTCCGTTAATGTGGATCCTTCTATACAAAGATTATTTAGATTTAACTGCTCCATCGCTGCCTTTCTGGCACTTTCGAAAGTTTTAAAATGGAAATCGTCTCTATTAATCACTTTTGAAATAGCTCCGGGTTCTTCTAACAATAATTTCTTTGTTTCATTGCCGCTACGATACTGACCATTCTGCATTATGTAAAATATATCTGATGCGGTTCCATAAGCTTCGTTAATCTCCACATCGTAAACAACCCGAAACTTATCAGGTTCAACCTTTCTCGCCCAATGCAGAAAAACATGTTTATTAAAAAAGTCTTCAGTCATGTTATTAGCTTGTAAAAATGCTTCTTTCCATGCTCTAATATATATATCGCAACTATCCCAGAGACATGGGGTAATTACTCTCTCCGAACGTTGATAAGGAGGATCACACTCCATAATCTCAATAGCCTCTGTTGACGCTGTGCCTTTTTTGCAGGAAATGTAAAATAAGACACTGAATATAAACAGCAGAAGAAAACATTTTTTCATCTCATTTGGATTTAATATGGTTATCATTAAGACGTTAAATTTTTTACAACCGCAACACTCGTTGTGAATTGCTTTCAATTTCAAATTAACTTCGGTCTTTGACAATATATGGATAACGTTGCCGGGGATAGGTGCCGTTGCAAAAATATTTAAGGTACCCTGACAAAACCGGTGGTGCCTTTTTTAATTTATCGTTCCTCTTTAAACAGGTTTTTTAGCTGAAAGGTGATGATCCGGCGCACCGGCCGCACAAACAGGCTCACAAAGCGGCTGCGGGGAGCCATAGCTTCCATGTTCTCAAATACAGACACTACCTCGGTATAGATCATCAGGTACAGCATCATGTCCCCGAAAAACCAGCAGAGCTGGCGGTCAAAGGTTCGGTTTGAAAAGTAAGCAATGTTCAGTATAACCATGCTTACTATAATGCAGCCGCCGTACTGCAAAAATTTTATTACTGATTTTCTTAACCCTGCCGAAGTGCGGCAACTGCCGCAAAAACCAGCTTTTATAAAGCCGAACAGAAGGTCCAGTATAAATACTACCAGCAGCCAGATGAGCAGGGTACCGTTGGGCCAGTATTGTATAAGATTGTTCATTGTATTTAGGGAGTAGTTAATAGTAAATAGTGAGAGGGGTTAATGGTAAAGATCCAACAAACCGCCTTACGGGGCGGCTTGTTGGCAGGTACGGGGCGCTCAGATAGCCGCTTTCCTGGCTTCAACTTCAGCTATAAAAGCTGCGGTTTCTTCCAGCTCCCTTTCTATGCGCTGCAGGTCAAGCTCCTTGTCTAGCAGGGCCACATCACCATAATTGGTGCGGCGGTTTTCCAGCAAAAAGATGCTGTACTCCACGCGGATTTTTTTGTTCTGGTTCTCCGTCTTCAAGCTGCCTTCCGGCAGCCCTTCAATAATGGAGTTCAGCACTTCCAGCTCGGCCCGCTTAGCTGCGAGCTCCGAAATGATGCTGACCGCCTGCAGTGCATACTGGTTTTTCTGGCGCTGGTAGGAAAGCTTTCTCCATTCCAGGTCCTGTAACTCTTTGCCGGCAATGCTTAATACCGCATCGCAATCGCTGACGCTGGTCAGCTGGCTTACTGAATAGTTAGGCATAACATGTGTTTTTAAAGGTGAAACAATACCGCAAACCTATTGTGCCCGGATGCCGTTAGCTTCAGTGCGCTGCCGTCTTTGGAAAAGCTTAACAACTGCGTTTGCGCAGCAACTCGTCATGGGTTTTCATGGCCAGCTCGCTGCAGCTGTTCAGCAGGAACAGTTTATAACGAACCATTTGCTGCCGCACCGAGCAACAGCTCTTCATAGCAAAAAGGGTATCTTTCTCCAGTATTTTTAAAAAGGTAGTACGCCTGGCAGCAGGGGGTGTTTCGTTCATCAGTACACGTACAAACTGCAGCTTTGCCAGCAGCAGTGCCTGCGTCTGTCGCATGTGGGCCAGCGCCTGGCTCACCCGTACCGCATTGGCTGCAGCCTTACGGGCACAGGCTTTCAGCTGGCGCTGCGCCCGTTGCTGTTCCGTATGTATATAGGGTAACACAGGGGTCGGTTCCTGCTTTTGCGTGTTAGCCGACTTGTACCAGCAGCGCTGCATCCGGGCCAGCTCCAGTGCTGCTGCCGGGGGCAGCTTACGCAGGCCTTTTTCGTGCAGGGAAATGACACTATAAGATACGCCCAGCAGCCCTGCCATATCACGCAGGCTTAAATTCAGTTCGTTCCGGAATTGTTTCATTGGTTGATGTTTTAGGTGTTTATAAAAGGTATTTGTAAACAAAAAAATTGTAAACACTTTTCAAGTGTACAAAACGGATGTGCACAAAACAGGATGAACTGTAGGCGCTGCCTGTTCTGATAAAGGATCAATAGATTTGTACCAGGCAGGGTGTGGGCCGTTTATGTTTTGCTGTACATAAGTGCAATGTTTTCATGGCTTTTGAGGAAGTGTTCTTCAGGGAGGTTTGGCTGGGGGCTTTCATTATCTGATAATTGAATTATGGGAAGTACTAAAAAATTCGCAGGATTTACTACAATTTTCGCAAGACTTTATATTTATTTAAAGCAGATCTTATATGCAACTGGGATTGTTTTTAAAGAGATACAGAAAGCGGGTTCACCTGAGCGGTGAGCAACTGGCGCATAAAGTGGGCATATCAAGGTATGCCCTGGAAAAATATGAAAATGCGGGCATCATGCCGGGTTATGAAGCGGCGTCAAAGCTTCAGCGGTTCTTTGGTATAACCAACTTAAAAGACATAAAAGAAAGTGAGCTGGAATTTTGCATTGAGCATAGCTTTACCATACCGGGAAAGCATCCGATGGTAATGCAAGGGGGAGACCCCGGCGTGAACACTCAGAAGGATACTTCATATACTTCCCTCATCCTGGAAAAAGATAAAAAGATAGCTGACCTGGAAGAACAGGTAGCGCTGCTGAAAGAGCAGCTCCATACCCTTAAGAACGGCGGCAGATAAAAAGACCCTTTGAGATCAGCAACGTATGAGTTGCGTAAATAATCCCGATTGCAAACTATTTGTAGCCGCAGCGATACAAAACTTATAATCCAATATTGCTAAATTTGGGTAAGGCCTTTGTGACACCATTATAAACCCATTGCTGCATGAGCGTAGAACTGATCATACCAGGCGCTGAGCCTGTAAGCCCGATGGACCATTTACCTGCTACCTATACCGGGCCGGTGCTGCAAGGCGCGGCAGTGCAATCATTTCAAAAAGGGGATACCACTTTTCATTTACAGGAGCTGCTCTTTCCTGATTTTCATATCAGGTTTATTTCAGGAAGGTCGGCGGATAAAATAGAAGCAAAGAGCCGGATGAACAATGAAGGGCTGTATGGCAGCTTCATGCTAAAGAACAACATCAGGAAAAAGATCAATAAGACAGGCAGTGTTCTTCTTTGTAAGGATCATCATATTTTATCTTATGGCCTTAAAGCCGATTGTAAGGGAACTATTGAGCAGCCCAATGTATTTGAAATGCTAGATATTTTTTATTCGCCCGACATGCTAAAGCAATTGGTTGAATATTTTCCCGGGCTGTCAGCAATCATCAGATCGCGCAGCAACCAGGTCATCGGTAACCGCACCTTCTGGACACCGCCCCTGTTAAGAGAGATATACAGGCAGATACTGGACTGCCCTTTTGATATAAGCTGCCAGCCGCTTTTTTTTGAACTGAAAGTAAGGGAGATGCTTCTTCATATTTTAAAAGCAGGGCTTAATCCCTGCAATGAAGACGTTTCGTTTACTCCATACGAAATGGCCCGGATACATGAAGCGAAGGATATACTTGAAACCTATATTGATAAAAAGCCGCCAACTATAAAGGAATTATCCAGGATGGTAGCCATTAATGAGTTTAAGCTCAAGCTGGGGTTCCGGAAGTTTTTCAATACCGGCATATTTGGTTTGGTAACAACACAAAAAATGCACCGGGCCAGGCTGCTGGTTGAAGAAACCAATAAGCCTCTTAAAGAGATAGCTGCCATCAGCGGGTATCCGAGAATTACCAACTTTATTACAGCCTTCAGAAAACACTTTGGTATCACCCCGGGGGCCATCAGGCGATCTTAATCCTCATTGCAAAACGCATTTGCGCCTTGCAAATAACTTTCCCAAAAATCTGCTTTTGTTTTACCTGAACTTTACTGACAGAGAATTTTTAGAAGATAACTAAACCGAAAGATCAGCCTAAAACCTCCCAAGAACACAAAACATAAAGTTTTTATTGCAATAAACAGGGGTAGCCGAAAACCTGTGATTGAGTAGGCGATTTTTATTAATTCAAATTTTAAGATTATGAAAAAGTATTTATTTGGACTGATAGCTTTAACTATGGTAATAGCTTTCAGCGCTTTTGTTGCAAAAGGCTTTGCACCAAAAGCCTCAACTACCAACACTACAGAAACTGCTCTTTACTGGTATCCTGTTAATCAGGGGACTAATGAAATTGATCACACAGCTTTGATTAATCCGACATCGGCCAAGTTGACACAAACCCAGTTAAGGGATAATGACATGATCCCCTGTGAAGAGGGATCAGATTCCGATTGTATCCGTGGTTTTGAAGAACTACAAACTTTCGCCCATGCCGATGAAGGCCTGGAGAAAGTTCAAAAAAATGATGAATAAAAGCAAAGAAATAAGGAGTGAGTTCAAGCAAACTCACTCTTTTATCTCTAATACGTCTAACAACACACCATCTTTATACTCCTTGAATACTCTTGCCTTTAGCCCGAAATAATTATGGAGCTGTTGTTGCATAATTTTATAAGCATCATCCCTTTTTAAAACTGGAAGAACCATATCAAAAGTATAACCATTATTAAGATACCAGGTATCCCGTTCATAAGTATTTATTGGCCGAATGTACTTCGTGGTATCTTTGACTAATAACACAACAGATTCGGGGTGATCAAATTTGTACCTATTATGTTCTTTATAGGCCCTTTTATATAAATCAACAATAGATTGCCTATAGTAAGCTAATCTTATTGTGGAATCATTGATTGAACCCCTTTCTGAATTGCCGATGTTTATTGCATCTGAATAGCGGGAAATGTAGCAATAATATTGGAGCCTTGATTTAAGGCTATCCGGACGATCTGCATCGAAATAATCTCCCCGAAAAACGGGCTTATCTAGTTGCTTAGCCGAAACTTTTTTACCTGCAATTAAATCATCTAAATTTTGCTTACTAATGTTATATGAAGAAATAAAGTGTTTTATCTTACCTAAATCATCAATCCATACAGTATAAGGATAGCTATTTATGTCAAACATATCTGATAACTTTTTTGATCCAGTTATCATTGGAATTTGTGGCATTTTTATGAATTTTCGTTCTTTAAAAAAACGAATTGTAGAATCAAGGCTTTCGCGATTAGCAAGAATGAATTGTATTTTACCTGCATATACTTTTTGAAGAGAATCTATTAACGGGAAAGATTTTATACACGAAATACAAGCTGTGTTCCAAAAATCGAGAATGATAAACTTAGATTTGAAGTCATTGAAGTTGAGAACTCCCGATTTATAATTTAACACATCAGAAAAACTAATATCCGGAATTGAGCTATCTCGCTTTAAATATTTTGACTGGGCATAAGTTTGTAAGTTAAATATAATAGCCGCTAATAGCAAAAAGCGTGTTATACAGTTCATATAAAATATTTTAATTAATAATAGAACCTGAAAGATCGTAGCCTGGATTTTGTGTTAAAAAAGGATTTTTCTCAATTTCCTGTTGCGGAATTGGAAACAATGCATCTGTATTTTGCCAGTTGGTTCCCTTCACTGATGATAATACAGCATCTACTCTTTTAGTGCGTTTAAGGTCGAACCAGCGATGCCCCATTTCGCAAAATAATTCTGACCGGCGTTCATTCATTATTGTATCAAGTATTTGTTCTTTGGTTAGTTCAGATAAGACAGGAAGGCCTGCCCTGGCCCTAATTGTATTAAGATCAGAAGCAGCACCATCAAGATTGCCTAAGTGGTTTCTGGCTTCTGCACGAATAAGGAATTGTTCTGCCAATCTAAATAGTACACTATACTCCCTTGGTTGCGCTGCTGTTCTTGATTTATATTTATAGGGGAAATAGTACTCTATCCCAGTTACTGTATTTTTTGAAACCCACGCAATTTTTCTCTTATCACCATTTTCAAAGGAAGAAAATAATGAGGGGCTAAGAGTGTAAGTAGGCCTTGTAGTTGAGGACGAAGGAATAAATGTAGCACCATCTGATGTTGGACTATTGTCCCGTACTAATTGCCAAATTGTTTCGTTGGAATTAGTATTAGTAAAAACTGCCCCAAGATCATTATTTAAGGTATATTGACCGCTTTCTATGATCTTACCGGAAAACAATTCTGCGTTAGACCAGTCTTCGGTGTATAGATAAATCCTGGCTAACAGTGCACAGGCTACCCATTTATTGATTCTTGCCCTTCCGGAAGAAGGGTAAGCTGTATGTAAAGTGTTGAATGCCGAAAGAAGATCTTCTTTTAACCGGTTATAGATAACGCTTACAGAATGCCTGGGTAACAATGAGCTTGTTCGATAATCTGTAGTAATTACTAATGGAACATCACCATACATATTTACGAGATAAAAATAACCTAAAGCTCTAATCACTTTTGCTTCATTGATTAATTGATCTTTCAGTGTATCTGTAATACCTGATGACTTTGTAAGGCCTTCAATAACAGCGTTTGCGCTATAAATACAAGTGTTACCGTAAACCGGCCCCCACAACCTGTTAAATAAGTTTGAATGCGATGGGTTGATGCTATTGGTTAAAAACGGGTCGAGATCAGCATTAGGAGCAGTGGTGCTTATCTCATCCGAAGCAGCAGCGGTATATAATGTAATTCCTCCATTTAGAAAGTTGGAATTAGCCAAACCTAAAATTGAGTATATTCCTGTAATTGCAGAAATAGCCGTTTGATCGTTAGAGAAAATTTTTATAGATTCTGCCTGATTGGGAGGAGGCGCTATATCTATAAATTTTTTACAGGAAAAAACAGAAGACGTTATTGTTATAATAACAGCAATATACAGGAAACGTAAGGGTATGATAAGGTTGAACATAGAAAAATATTAAAAAGTTAATTGTATCCCGAACACCAATGTTTTCATAGGGGGTAATTGGAAATAACTTTGGGTTTCCGGATCCGCGCCTTTATAATTAGTGACTGTAAAAAGGTTCTGCGCACTTAGAAAAATTTTTGAGTGAAAGCTATTACTCCAAGATAAAAACTTTAACTGTGGCTGATATGATATAGAAACAGTCTTTAATCTTAAGAATGAAGCATCGCTGTAAATGCCATCTGACAAATTCAGTCTTGTACCGGAAGCCTGACCTGCCGGGGTTGAACTTGCTGTAGTATATTTTTGAAATGGCTTATTATCCCCTGGCTTCGTCCAACGATCTAATACTATATCAGGTTGGTTAAATGATCGGCCCGGAGGATAGCTGGTAACAGACGACAGATAATTTCTTCCAGTTTGCTTTATAAATTGGATAAAAAAATCTAACTCGAACCCCTTATATGTAACATTATTTTGCCAGCCACCATAAAAATCAGGATCTCTATCCCCCAGTAGCTGATAATCTTTGCTTGTTGTTAAGGCACCATCTTTATCTACATCTTCAAATGTATAAATTCCTGTTTCCGGATCAACGCCAGTAAATTTGAAGCGCCTGATTATATTCAATGATTGCCCTTCAACATAGATTGAATAATATGTGGATTGAGAAAGCCCTGGAAAGGAGATCAATTTATTTTTTGGTATTGTGAGGTTGAATGAGGTTGTATATGTGCTTACAAAACGTTTAATAATTCGCCCAGTCAGGCTTAGCTCCATACCGGTGTTTTGAACCAGAGCAGGTAAGTTCCTGACCACGGATGAAAAACCCGCCTGCCGGGGCAAATTGTAATTGACTAACTGGTTAGAACTACGGTGCCGATAATAAGCTGCGCTTAATCCAATTCTATCTTTTATAAAACTAAATTCCCCGGCAATTTCAAATTTCCGATTGCGCTCCCACTCGTAATCAGGATTGAACAGGCTAACAGGATTATAACCGGAAAGTCCTTGATAAGTAGCTATACTGTTACGCCACAGATCATAGAATTTATAATCACCGATCTGGTCATTACCTGAAACACCATAACTTGACCTAAGCTTACCAAAACTCAACCATTTTATGTTGTTTTGAAAGAGTTTTTCAGATGTGAATATCCAGGCTCCCCCAACTGCACCAAAGTTTGAAAATCTTTCCTGGGGCCCAAACCTGCTTGAACCATCCCTCCTGGCTGTGAGATTCAACAAATATTTTTCCTCCCAGGAAAAATTGAATCTTCCAAAAAACGCATTATATCGGTATTGATTATAAAAATTTGTTGCTACAATATTGCCTGCTGCTGAAATAGTAGAAAGCGATAAATCGTTAGTATAATCAGAACCTGTAATGCTTGTTCCCTGATATTCCCTGTTTTGAAAAGTTGATCCCAATAACAGATTTAGTTTAGCCTTTTGCAGTTGGATTAAATATTCTATTTGTGGCTCAATAATCCAGTTTTTACTAACTGAATTACCAAACATGGCAGAAGGCAGAGTGGAAGAAGCGGGGTCAATGGACGACTTAGGGTTTTGAGATGCCTCGTCAGTTCTAAAGATGTTATACCCGAAACTGCTTTTCAAATATAGTCTCTTTAATAACTCGAATTTTACATTCAAATTGGTGGATAAATTGTCGTTATTAGATTGATATCTTCTATTTAACAATGCTAAAGGATTAATGAGGTTACTCACTGAAGAAAACGAAACACCTTTTTCCTGCCATACAAGATTTCCTGTTGAATCATATAACATAATGTTTGGGGGAAGGCGAAAATATTGAGAAGGATCATGAGTTATTATATTGTTATTTTCATTGCCATAGATCGTTTTAAGAGTAAAGGAGAACCGTTTGTTTAAGGTTGTGTGGTTCAGGCTTGAATTGGCCGATATGCGTGTATTAGAAAGATTCCCCGGTAAAACAGTAGTTTCTTTATGAAATGCGGCGCCGATTAAAAAGGATGTTTGCTGATTGCCACCTGATACTGAAAACAGCGCATCATTATATTTAGCTGTACCACCAGCCAATATTTTCTGTACATCTGTGTAACGTGTGGTATCCCATAACAATATATCAGGGGCATTAGTAATAGTTGGGGTTATTCCATCATTGGTAAAGGCTTCTTTGCGCATTGCTACATACTGACTGGTATTCAACATTTTCATTAATCTTGTAACCTTACTGGTACCGGTACTGACCTTAACATTAATCTTTAATTTTTGGCTTGTACCCAATTTTGTTGTTATTAGTATTACACCATTTGCTCCCCGACTACCATAGATAGCAGTGGCATCAGCATCTTTTAATACTTCAATACTTTCAATATCTTGCGGATTGATAATATTTAAAGCGCTCAATCCTCCTTCTGAAATAGAGGTGGGATTATTTGCAGCAGAGGGTAGCAAATTTGTTGGTGTATTCCCCATTTCAAAAGGAACCCCATCTACTATGTACAATGGATCATTTTTGGAAATATTAAAATCAAGTGAAGTTCTACCTCTTATTTCTACATTAATTGCAGCACCAGGTACACCGCTGGTTTGCGTAATCACTACACCCGGTATCCTCCCCTGTATGGCTGCTAATGGATTTGAAACTGGCTGCTTGTTAATATCTTCCGCCGATACTTTACCAATGTTACCTGTATTAAACCTGCGTGAAGTAATACCATAAGCCATTACCACCGTTTCATCCAACTCGCTAATGAATTGTTTCATTGTTATATTGAAATAGGACTGGTGATTTACAGGTATTTCCTGCTGCTCGTAACCGATCCTCGTAATTAGCAGTATATCATCAGGAACAACCTCTTGTAATGTAAACAGTCCCTTTTCATTTGAGATGCCAGTGATTTTTGATTTTTTAGCTGTTATGGTAACATTAGCCAAAGGGCTTCCTGATTGGTCCACTACTTTACCGGATATGGGAGGTATAATTTTTTTCTCCGTCTGAACTCCCGGTTGCCTGTTCTGTACTACAACGTAGTTGCCATCAATTGAGTATTTCAGAGGCTGATCCATAAAGCAGGCATCAAGTACAGATTTTAAAGAGGCACTTTGTAGTTTTAGCGTAACCGACAATGTTGTAGCCAGTTGAGCACGGGTATAAATAAATGTGTAACCGGTTTGCTTCTTTATTTCGGAAAAAGCCTTTTCGATCGGCGCGTTATTTAATGAAAGTGTAACCGTTTGGCCATGGCTATAAACGGAAAAGGCAAGGTGCATTACCAGGAGCAGAAAACAGAGTTTTCTCATAGTTGTTAGTAAAAGGGCATAATGTTGCCCGCAAAACAGAAAATACATAGTTTTGTCTCGTTTGGGTTTATGAATTCAATTAATCGCTCAAACATTAATAGGGTTTGCCCAAACGTTTACCGCTTCGTCTGAATCACGGAGCGGTTTTTTATTCAGGCTCCCTTTCTCTTTTAACCATCAGGGTAGTACATAAATAACCTTGTTTTCGGTTTTAAAATTAACATACCCGGTCAACTGTAGTAGATGCAGGATGCGCTCTAAGCGTTCGGATCGTGGAAAAGCAGCATTAAACCGGTGATTTATTTTCCCTTTGTAAACTACTTCCACATTATACCACAGGTCAAGCTGCTCCATTATTGTTTTTATATCAGCATCCTTAAAAACAAACAGGCCATTCTTCCAACCCATTACTTCATCTGTATCTATGCCCATATGCTTCTTTATTGTACCGTTGATTAAAGTAGCCTGGCTGCCGGAGTTGAGCCTCACGCCCTGGCCCTCTCCATCCCGGTAGCCATCGGGAGAGGGGGAAATGCTGACAGTGCCCTCCAATAAAGTAACAGTTTTTACCGGCTGGTTTTGGTAGGCCGATACATTAAAATGCGTACCCAACACTGTTACCAAAGAGCTGTCTTCCATATATACTTTAAAGGGCTTTTTACTGTCAGGCGCTACTTCAAAATAGGCTTCGCCGGTAACAAATACAGCTCTTTCGTTATTAGCAAAACGACCCGGGTATTGTAAGCTGCTGGCCGTATTAAGCCATACCCTTGTGCCGTCTGATAGTTTTACCTGGAACTGTTTGCCATGAGGTGTGGACAGCGCCTGCATTAAATCTTCCCCTTCACCCAGGTATTCCAGTGTGCTGTCTGACGATTTTTGGATGTGTACGTTTTGTCCCAGGTCAATCAGGCCCTGGTTCGATGCGGACAGGTTAACCGCCGTTCCGTTTGCTAATTGCAGCATCACATTCCCCGCATCCTTCTGCATTGGTTTTTCTCCGCTATCTGCTATACCCAATGTATCGGCTCCCGCCCTGCCCTTCACGTTCGTTCCTATATAAATGCCTGATAAGATGACAGCCGCTGCGGCTGCCGCCCACCATTTGCGGGAAGCTGATCTTTTGGAAGGCAATTTCAGCCCGCCTTGCTGCTGTAACCTCTTATAGGCGGCATCCACATCTACCTGGCCTATGCGTTCAAGATTGGTAGCAATATGCTGCTCATCGGTCAGGTCTTCAAATAGCTTCATATTGGCGTCGCTTTCATTTACCCAATCATCCAGCTCATCATGCTCAGCCCTTGTTAAAGTATGCCTTATATAGCCAGCGATCAAATAAGCCGTTCGATGCGCCAGCTTCTCCCTGTCGCTATGCGGGTTTTCTTTCATACCTGTGAAGTTAAATAAAACCTTGCCCGTTACAGAAAGGCAGGTGTTTTACAAATTTCCTACAAAAAGGCAAGAAAATTAAAAAAGCTGATAACAGGGCTATAAATAAAGATCAGTATAGAAAGGCGCGGGATTAATTTTTGGATAGTCTTTAGGGCACGTTTTTTTTGAGTATCAACAGTGCTGGTGTTCAGGTTCAGGATATGCGCGGTTTCGGTAAGTGAACGGCCTTCTATATACATGGATTCCATTACCGCCCGCATACCCGGTGATAATTTTTGGATAGCCTCATAAAGCATATCATAGGTTTCGGCCTTTACCAGGGACTGGAATATATTATGATCTTCGGATTCTGCAACGACAGGAAGGTTATCTGTATGCCGGTACCTGTTTTCTTTCTGTACGGTCCTAGTGCTATCCCTCTCTATAATTTTAAAAAGGTAGGCTTTTATACTCGCCAGTTGGTCCAGCTTATGATGATGGGGCCAGGCTTTAACAAAAGCACCAGAAGCTATTTCTTCCGCTGTTTGCCAGCTATTTACCCGTTCGTTGGCGTAGTATACCATCAGCCGGTATAACTTATGGAATATAAAATTGAAGCCTCTTTCATCTCCCTGGTTAAAAAGGGAAATATAATACTCCGTACTATACTTGGGCTTTTGGTGCAAAGACTTCGTGTTTAAAAAATGTGGGGTCTTGTGTAATACCTGCTTTTTTGCATATTGCCGGAGCAGGCAGGCCGTGCCCCATGAGAAAAGGTGGCCTGCCGTCCGGCGGCCGTTGCTCCTTACCCCCTCTCGTCATTTCGACCGGAGTTTTCTGAAAGGAAACGCAGGGAGAAATCTCTATGTCTCGTCCTGAAAAAACCTTACAGTTTTAAATAATAATCCTGATTAGAACCTT
>DAOLFI010000596.1:0-3204 GCA_035326385.1 Niabella sp. | reverse complement strand
TTATTTAATTAGGAAAGTTTCAACTATCAGGTTTGCTAATCCTACAAAAATTATGAACTATGAATCACTCTCTACAAACCATTATCCTGGAAATTCACAATAAAGAGGACAAGGTTTCCTCACAAAATAAAAGGCTGATCGATGAGGCATATGAGATGACCTTGTATCTTCAGGAACTACTTTTTTCTGTAAAAGAGTTTGTCATTAAAGAAGGGTTTAAGGACGAAGCAGAGGAAACCCATTTCTTCCGGACAGTGAAACCCCAGATACTTGGAAAACTGATTTATTATAACAAGGTATATCGCATAGAAACTACCTGTCCGGTAAGCAATGGAAAAATGTACTACAGTTATTTCTCTGCACAGTTAGCCCATTTAAAGCGGGAATATATTGAGCACATTTGTAATACGGATTTTTACAGGTATTATCGTTCGGGTCGTACTGATCGGGACGATACTTATTTTAAGCGGGGCCATATAAATTACCATGACGGCCTTAATAGCATTGTTTTTGAAATTGATCCAACATTTTCAACGTTCTACGACTATAAAATTGCGAGAATTATTGCAAACGAATTGCTTTATACTTATCTGCTTACTAAGATCAATCCCGATGAAAATCCCGATATGGTCATGCAAAAGCCAGAATCAACGAAGGATGTATTCTGGACAGAATCAAAAAATGCGTTGATCGAATTGATTTACGCCCTATATGCTTCCGGGGCCATTTCACATGGCAAAATCGGTATCCGAAAAATAAGTCTCATGTTCCAGATACTGTTCCGTATTCCTCTCGGAGATTTGCATCATGCTTTCCACCGGATGAAAACCCGTTCCGGCTCAAAGGCAGCGTTTTTAGATCAGCTCAAACAATCACTGGAAGAATACATGGATAAGGATTTATAGGAATGCAGGTATCCCTAAACAGAAGCAGTACGTTATCCGTGCTGCTTTTTTTATGCCATCATTTTGCCCATATATGCCAATTGGCAAAGTCCGGGTTATAAAAGGCTAAATGTGTGTCCAAAGCAAGGAAATAACTCTACAACAACGGGTTACCGGAATGCAAAAAAAATAAAAAAAATGCCATTTCAATTGGCATGACTTGGCAGACAATGAGGGCCAAACTGTTCAATTTTGTCCTGTGATGTTTGAATGATGTATAGACGTAGCTAATGAGTGCGTGTAATACAGGCACCAGGCAAAACGATGATAGCGGCAAGACAAATCATGAACATAATAAACGTATCCGTATGAATATTGACAGAATGGAATTTATCGCGTGGATGGAACGCATCATGGATCGTTTTGACATTCTTAACGACCATATTAATAATATACACAAAGACCGAAATAGTATAGACGGTGAAGAGCTGCTTGACAACCAGGATCTTTTGCAAATGCTGAAGATAAGCCAACGCTCCTTGCAGCGCTATCGCTCTTCGGGGAAATTAGCCTATTACACGATCAGTGGCAAGCTGTACTATAAGTTGTCCGATGTGCATCAGTTTGTCCGGGATAATTTTAATGCTCCGCTGCAAAGAACAAAGGACAATAAGTGACAAATAGTGCCACGGAAAGCCAATTACAACATACGCTTCAATGCTTCTCCTACTTTCGGACTATTACAATCTTAAATAATCAGGATCATGAGTGAACAGACTACGACAACGCCACAATATCCCGAACAATTATCGGACATTCTGTTGGTGCTGGATAAAGAAAAAAAGAAAATCCAGGCTGTTACAGGTATCAACAAAAACGGGGAGCTGGAGACCGTGGACCCAGATAAGAAAAACCAGAGCCAGTTTATGCGGGTAGATAAGAGCGGGGACATATTCTCTAATTTCTTTTCCAACTTCTGGCGGCAGCTTAAAGACCCCACCCGTTTCTCCTTCTTTAAAATTCCCGCTGCTGAAGCCATTGACGCGGCTCAAAAGATGCAGCAGCATGTAGACCAGCCTACCAAAGAGGGCGAAGCAGTAATGGCAAAGCATGAAGTAAAGGAGCCACAGGATCAACAACAAGAAAATAAACAAGAAAACAAAAAAGATATGGAAACAGCACAAGCAACACCGGTAACCAGCGAATACCGCTACAAACCGGAACAGATCGATTGGGAAACAATGAACAACCTCGGACTGAGCAAAGAGTATCTTGAAAAGAAGAACCTGCTCGACCCGCTATTACGGGGATTCAAGACCAATGAACTGGTTCCCGTAAGCCTTAACCTCGGTACGGCCATTACGCGTATGGATGCCAGGCTCGCACTTCAGACCAATGAAAGCGGCGATGTAGTAGTTGCTATTCATGGCATTCGCAGGGAACCAAATTTAAACTTCCCCTTCTTTGGACACGAATTTAGCAAAGAGGACAAAGAGAATTTGCTAAAAACAGGAAACATGGGTCGTGTGGTTGATTTGACCAACCCTAAAACCGGCGAAAAAATGCCATCCGTAATCAGCATTGACAGGTTAACAAACGAAGTGATCGCATTGCGCCAGGACTGGATGAAAATACCGGATGAGATGAAAGGCATAAAACTGAACGAACAGCAGAAGCAGACCCTGATGGAAGGCAAACCACTTTACCTTGAAGGAATGATTTCAAAAAAAGGGGAACCGTTCAATGCACCGGTACAGTTCAATGCCGACAAGCGTTTTGTGGAGTTCCTTTTTGACAGGAATGTTAACCGCGGGCAAAACCAGCAAGCAGAACAGCAGCAGGGGCAATTGCAGGAAGCACCCCGGACATTCAGAGGAAAAGAACTGACCGACCAGCAATACGATAAGTTCAAAGAAGGTCAAACGGTTTATGTAGACGGGCTGCTTGACAAAAAGGGACAAAAATACCAGGGCTATATCACTTTTGATAAAGAGACAGGAAAAACAGGATTTTCTTTCAACAATCCTGATAAGCTAAAGGAGAAAATCCAACCCAAAGAAGAAAACAAAACGCAGGTAGCTGTTAACTCCGATGGAAAGACCAATGAAGCTACCAAGAATATCAAAGAACCTTTGAAAACCGGCCAGCAACAGCCTAAGGACAAAAAGCAGCAGCAACAGCAGGATGCTACCAAAACTCCGGAAAAGTCTAGGGGTAGAAAAAGGTAATCACTAAAACGACTGTATTATGAAAGCAGTAATTGCAGAAAAACCAAGTGTAGCCCGCGAGATTGCAGCCTTGTTGGGCGCTACAGAAAAAA
>DAOLFI010000595.1:0-3206 GCA_035326385.1 Niabella sp. | reverse complement strand
GGCCCCCTTATTTGAAAAATTTGGCGGTACCGGCGGCGGTTATGCACGCGATACATCGGCAAAAAACTTGCAAACACATAATAGCTCATTTAATATAACACCGGCCATTTGTTACGAAAGCATTTATGGTGATTACCTCGCAGATTTTAACCGCAAGGGCTCCAACCTCATTTGTATTATTACAAACGACGGCTGGTGGGGCAATACACAGGGGTATAAGCAGCACATGAATTATGCAAGGCTGCGGGCTATTGAAAGCCGTAAATGGGTGGCGCGCAGCGCTAACACCGGCATCAGCTGTTTTATCGATCCTTATGGGAATATCGTACAGCAATTACCCTGGGATGTGGATGGCGCTATTAAGCAAACCGTGGCCGCCTATACCACCGAAACTTTTTACACAAAGTACGGCGACGTTATTTCTAAAATATTTTGCTTTGCAGCTGCGGCATTATTGTTGTTTGCTATTATTATGAAATTAAGAAGAAGAAAAACACTTGCTGCATAGTAATGCTATTGAGATATGCAGAACTGATGAACTGTGCCCCGGCAGCTATCGGAGCAAAACCGATGTAATGTAGCACAAAAGATGACACAATAAAAAATATTTTATGGAAAGAAAGTCTATAACTATTGAAGGAAAAATAATCAGTTACAACATGGCAGGCGAAGGCAACGCCGTTGTGCTGCTGCATGGATTTGGCGCCGACAACAATGTCTGGAATGACCAGGTAGAATTTTTAAGCAGGAACTATCTGGTAATTGCACCTGACCTGCCTGGCATCAGCACGTCTGAGCTTATAAGCGATGTGAGCATGGAAGGCCTGGCTGATGTTGTAAAACAAATTGCCGAAGCTGAAGAACTGGATGATATCATATTAATTGGCCATAGTATGGGAGGTTACGCTACCCTTGCTTTTGCCGAAAAACATCCTGAATTGCTGAAAGGCTTTGGATTATTTCACTCAGGAGCGGGAGCAGACAACGATGAGAAAAAAGCTAACAGGCAAAAAGGTATCGAGTTTGTACAAAAGCACGGTGCAGCAGCTTTTCTTGAAACAACGGCACCTAAAATGTTTGGAGCAACTACTAAAAATGAAAATACCGGTATATATGAAAGATTCATGAAGCAACTGCCCGACATGAGCAATGAAGCGGTGATTGATTATTATGAGGCAATGATGCAAAGGCCTGACAGGACAGGCGTTTTAAGAAATGCTAAAGTGCCGGTGTTGTTTATTTATGGCCAGGAAGATGAGATTATTGACCTTGACAAAACAATAGAGCAGGCCTCCTTGCCTTCCGTATCATCTGTAAATATTTTAAAAAGATCAGGGCATCTGGGTATGATAGAAGAACCTGCTGAAGCAAATAAAATAATTGAAGATTTTTTGTCCGATCTTTAACACCAGATACAAAAATTGTTTAAACTCTTCAAAAATGACCACAAAAACTAATGTCAGGCTGAGCCTGACGAAGCCGGTTCCAAAAAAGACATCTTTCGTCCTCCGATAGCTATCGGAACAGGACGAAATTTTTCTTTTAAAGAACTCAAATAATAAAAGTTTAAACAACTTTACAATATCATTATGCCATGAATAAAATTGCTTTAATTACAGGAGCAACATCCGGCTTTGGCGAAGCCTGTGCCTGGAAGTTTGCTCAAAACAATTATAATATTATCATTACCGGCCGCCGCAAAGACAGGCTGGATAAGCTCTCTGAGAATATCCGGGCGGCGCATGGCATACAGGTACTGCCGCTGAATTTTGATGTGCGCAGCCGGGAACAAGTGTTTGCACAAATTCAATCATTACCATCAGTATGGAAAACCATTGATGTATTGATCAACAACGCGGGTCTTGCCGCCGGGCGCGATCCTTTTGATGAAGCGGATGTTGATGACTGGGATACTATGATTGATACTAACCTGAAAGGCCTTGCTTACATCAGCAAAGCAGTTGTACCCTTTATGATTGAAGCAGGCAAAGGCCATATCTTTAACCTGGGATCAATAGCAGGCAAGGAAGTATACGCCCAGGGCAATATGTATTGTGCCACCAAGCACGCAGTGGGCGCGCTAAGTGAGGCCATGCGTATTGACCTGTTAAAATACGGTATAAGAGTTACGGCTATTCATCCCGGTGCAGCAGAAACAGAATTTTCTAAAGTGCGGTTTAAAGGAGATGCCGATAAAGCAGCAAAAATCTACGAGGGCATTCAACCACTGACAGCAGCAGATGTTGCAGACATTATTTACTACTGTGCATCACTGCCTGCCCATGTTTGTATTAATGACCTGGTAGTAACCTGCACACAACAGGCAAATAGTTTTTATTCTTTCAGAAGTTAGAGGTCGGAAGACAGAGGTCGGAAGCGCATCTGACCTCAGACCTCCGACTCCGGACTAAATTTATACAATGGCAATAAAATTTGGTGTAATTGGCAGCGGCAGCTGGGGTACTGCCTTGGTAAAAATACTTACAGACAACGGCAATAAAGTAGCCTGGTGGGTAAGAAATGAGGAAAGCATCAACTATATTAAGAAAAGAGGCCACAATCCGCATTATCTTACATCAGCCATTTTAAAAACCAGGTTGCTGAAAACAGATACAGATCTGAAGAATGTGGTAGCTGCTGCAGATGTACTTATAATAGCGGTTCCTTCTGCATTTGCAACAGGAGCATTTTCTGTATTATCTCCTGATGATCTTAAAAACAAGAAGATACTTTCTGCTGTTAAAGGTATTCTTCCAAAAGAAAATGTTTTATTAAACGATTACCTTGCTAAATATTTTAAAGTACCGCTTACCCATTACTTTGCAGTGTTGGGCCCCTGCCATGCGGAAGAAGTGGCTGCCGAAAAACTTTCTTACCTCACTTTTTCAGGAGTGGATATTGAGTTTACAAAGAAGATTTCCACCTACTTTACTTCACCTGCCATTAATACCGTGGTGAACGATGATATACTTGGCGTACAATACGCTGCTGTGCTTAAAAATATTTATGCGCTGGGCGCCGGCATTGCCCATGGGTTGGATTACGGCGATAATTTTTTGAGTGTTTACATTGCCAACAGCGCTGACGAGATGGCCGGTTTTTTAAGAAAATTTGGGGCTTCTCATATTGTTGTTGGAGAGCATGAACCCGATACCATTACCGGAAATAAATCAGCCAATTACGCGGCTTCAGTTTATCTCGGAGAT
>DAOLFI010000594.1:0-3210 GCA_035326385.1 Niabella sp. | reverse complement strand
CTTTTTTATGCAGCATATTTTTCCGGTGGCGATCCACGGTACCTTTACTGATGCCCAGGATAAGACCTATTTCTTTACTGGCTTTGCCTTCTGCCAGCAGTGTTAATACCTGCCGCTCCCTGTAAGAGATGTTATCTTTGCTAACAGACAACATTTTGTTTTTAAGCGGCACATTAATATAAGAAGGCATGCCGTTCATCCCGATAAATGAAAGCGTAGGCGGTCCACTGTCTTTCAGGTAACTGATATCCGTGTAAGTACCAAATGTTCTCAAAATACCTCCCAGTCCATCGTGATCGATAATAATGGACTGGTATAATACCCGGCAATAACTACCATCCTTTTTCCGGTAACGTATGTCGTAGCGCATTTTGAAGTTCAGGTATTTTTCAAAGCCCGTTTGTTCAATAAAACTAAACAAGGTTTCGCCCATCCTTAAAAAATAAGGCCGGTCTTCGGGGTGAATAATTTGTATGGCAAAAGGAATGCTAAACTCATCGGGCTCATAACCCAATACCGTTTTTACTTCTTTGCTTACGAACTCGAAATCCATCTTATGATGGTTCATGGTAAAGTAAAAAGATTCGCCAGCCAGGAAAAAATCGGTCTACCGCTTATATATGTCTGCTTCTATTTTCCGCAATTCCGGCTGAGAGCTGTTGTCAAACTTCTTTAACAGGCTGGCCATCTCATTTTTAAAGGAATGCAGCTCCATGGTGAAGGTTATTATTTAAGCTATTGATTTACGTGTTTAAAATTAATATAAAAATATGGATGTATGGTAGCTGAATATGACCATTTTGCTCCGTTACCCATAAATGGGTATTTTCTGGAAAACCAGGCATTCATACCTTAGATTTTCTTATCCGTACTACAATTAAAAACTACTCAAATGAAAACAATACAGCCACTGTTTTTTGCAGCAATATTAATTTTGTTTTTTTTCTCCTGCAGGAAAAAAGACAATAATTCGCCCGAACAGGAAAAAGAAGTATTGTTAACAAAGATCAGTACCAGCTCTACCACTACGAGTTATGAATATGACGGACAAAGGCGGGCTGTTAAAAGCAAGGTAGCCTACGCGTCCAGCCCGGTAAACGATTATACATCTACCTATGCTTACAATGACAAAGACCAGCTTACGGAGTGGTATATAGACCCCGAAGATCCTGCAAGAGATGCTACCAGGATAATAATGACCTACAACAGCGGCGGACAAATGGTCATGTCAGAAACTTACACAGTTAATAGCTCAACAGCAACATTAGCTGTGAAACTGATCGCTACCTATAGCCAGGGAAAGATAGCTATTAATCAAACAGATTATCCGGCTGGCACCAGCCACCTGGAAGTAGAATATTTTACGGATGCTAAAGGGAACCTGACAAAACAAATTAGCCACCGGCCGGATGGCAGTGAATGGATAACCACCGAATATTTGGAATATGATCATCATCCTGCATCCGGCTCATCACTGCCCCAAACAACATTTTATAAGAATGCCAATAATTATCTGTCAGCAAAATCTACCGACCATGAAACCGGAGGCGTAAGCAACAGTACTTATTCTTATGAATATAACGATAAAGGATATCCCGTAAAGAGAACGATTTCGGGAAGCGGGGCTATTACCGCTTATGAATACATTTTTCAGTAAAATCAGGCTATTATGAAAAACATATTCTTTGCTTTTCTATTCTTTTTATGCTGGCAATCAATGGTCGCAGCCCAGGTTGTTGATCCCCAAAGAAAAGCAAAGCAGGCTGCTGAAAACCGGGTGAACAACCGTGTGGACCAGGGGATCGATAAAGGGCTGGACAAAGTAGAAGAAAGTATTGGGGGCTTTTTTAAAAAGAAAAAGCAACAGAAGAAAAACCCTGAAAAAGCAACAGATAATGTTGCGGTTGGCTCCCCTTCATCCCAAAATGGAAGCACAGCAGGACAAATTAAAAGTGTTTCCGATTTCGTGCGCGGCAGCACGGTTATTTTCTTTGATGATTTTTCAAAAGATGCCATTGGCGATTTTGCGGCGCGGTGGAACACCAATGGAAGCGGCGCCATTGTAACCATTGATGGATTAAAGGGTAAGTGGTTAAGCGTGGTACACAACTCGGTTATTAACCCTGTGTTGAACAAAGCCCTGCCTGAAAATGCTACTATTGAATTTGATTTATTCCTTAAAGCAGATGGCGTGCATGCCACGCCATTCATCCAGGTTGGATTGACAGCCGTTCGAGATATTCTGAAAGAAGATTTATTTTACAAGAACCGTTTTTTTATCAATCTGCATCGTTATGCAGAGCGTGACGGCCAAACCCTGGAATACGGATTAAAAAATGATGTTGTGGGTAATAAAAGTGATTTTCCGCTTACCAGGTATGCCAACAAGGTATTGCACGTGGCAATGGCGCTCAATAAGACCAGGATTCGTCTTTATCTGGATGATAACAAAATAATTGATCTGCCAAGAGCATTGACTAACGATATGCTCAATAATTTTTTCCTGAATAACAACTATGTAGTGCCTGCCTCGGAAATCCCTATGTTTATAAGCAATATCCGTATTGCTTCCGGCGATGTGGATGCACGTAGTCTTTTAGTAAAACAACTGATGGAAGAAGGCAAAGCCGTAACCAATGATATTTTGTTCGATGTAAACAGCGATGTTATTAAGCCTGAATCGTTCGGGATTATTAAACAGGTCGGGGATGCGCTGGTGGCGAATCCAGCATTAAAAATCAAAATTATAGGCCATACCGATAGCGATGGTAGTGATACCGATAATCTCAAATTATCGCAAAAAAGAGCTGCATCGGTAAAGGTATACCTTACTGAAAACTTTGCGATCGCCGGCTCCCGGATACAAACCGACGGAAGAGGGGAAAGCCAACCCATTGCTGCCAATAATGCAGAAGGCAAGGCTAGAAACAGGAGAGTTGAGTTTATAAAACAATGAAGCGTATCCAAAGATTGCCTCAACTGGCTTTTTATCTTCACAGCCAATAACATGTACAGGTAGCCACAAGCCCTGGCTATTAGAATCGTCTTCATATCTTTTTCATTTAACCGCTACCGCTGCCAAAAGCACTATCCGCTAACACAAGTGTACGTTAAAAGCATCTATTACTAAAAAAACTGGTTTTGTTACAGGAATCGGAATACCGCTTTTGATTAACTTTGCAGGCGTTCATCTGCTAAAGCTTTCAGAGT
>DAOLFI010000593.1:0-3211 GCA_035326385.1 Niabella sp. | reverse complement strand
TTCAAATTCAACCAGCTCACCGTAACGCACATTTCCCAAGCCATATACACGGGCAATGCCATCGCCCACCTGCAGCACTGTTCCTACTTCTTCTAAATCTGCGTGAGCATTAAAATTGCTTAACTGCTCCCGCAATATGGCGCTTATTTCGTCGGGTTTAATTTCTGGCATATACTTAATTTAAAATTGGTTTTATTTACAGCTGCTTTCACAGCTTTTGATTTCAGGGTGCAAAAGTAGGATATCAGCAATTTATAACAAAATAATAGAACGGGATAGTTCGCTCTAAATCCTAAACTAACCTGAAAAGCCAAAAAAAGAGGAGTAAGCAGTATTATTTCACTACCAGCACTCCATCGGCCAGAAAACGCACCTGCTTTTGGGGTTCTTTTATGGCGTCTATTTCGGCTTTGCTTTTTTTGGCATCTTTAGCGTAATGCTGCAGCTCTGCTACAGAAGTTACTTTATTAAAAGCAATACCCTCTAAAACAATTGTTTTACCTATAATATCTGTTGGTACAAAAAAGGCGTAATCCTTAAATTTTACAAACATTTTACTTTTATCAGCCAGTTCTATGTCCATCCAACAGCCTTTTTTAGGGCATGAGGCTAATACTTTACCGGTAATTTTAGCAGCAATGGTATCTTTTTTTGATAGCTGGCTGGTCAGCTCTGCAAGAGGGGTAGTACCATCCGCATTTACTGTATCGCCATAAATATTTCCAGGCGTAGCGGGGCCTGCAGGCGGTTGTGCATAGCTCAGCTTTACAGCAGCAACCAATAAAAAAAAGGTAATAATTTTTTTCATTTGTGTATGATTAATAGATCAAATTTATAAAACTCTCTACTTTTGCAGTACTGTAAAGAAGCCAAAGGCGCATTTCTTTAAAATAAAATGAAACTGATGAATAAGTTAAACGCAAAAGCAGGCCTGCTTATTATTATGATATTACTGGCAGCATTAAGCCGCCTCATGCCCCACCCCTATAATTTTTCTCCATTAGTGGCAATGGCATTATTTGGCGGCGCCCTGTTTGATAAAAAATGGCTGGCGCTCATTGTTCCTATTGCCGCTTACTTTATATCAGATATAGCGCTTCAGGCAAGTGGTAAAATGGGCATTTACAGCTTTTCCCAGCCTTTTGTCATTATTTCCCAGGCATTTGTATATGCAGGTATGATTTTGATTACGCTGTTGGGTACCACCCTGCACCATCCTAAAGCTGTAAAAGTTTTAGGCTATTCCCTGACAGGCTCTGCTATTTTCTGGATTGTCTCCAATTTCGGCGTTTGGGTAGGTAACTATTTTGCGGCAGGCACCCTTACTTATGAACCAGGGCTTACTTTGGGTATGACGTACCTGCGGGCATTGCCATTTTATAATACCATGGGAACAGAAATGTTTGTAAATGCTTTCCTGGGTGACCTGTTTTATTGTGCTGTGCTTTTTGGTGTATTTGCGCTTGTTCAAAAACGCAACCCTGCTTTGCAGTATTCCAAATAACACAGTAACAGGGTTGCGTTTTCTTGCAGAGGGCCGGTTCAAATCCTAATAAATTGTAAAAAATGCATTTATTTTAATTTTCTGTAGCCTGATGCTTGGTTTACATGAAACTTTATATACCTTTGACGCCCCAAATCGGCTGATATTGGCTCTGTTTGGGAAATTGAAACATTATTTTTTAACGCCTTAAATTTCTATTTAAAATGGCAGCTAAAATTAGATTGCAAAGACACGGCTCTAAAAAAAGGCCTTTTTATTTCATCGTTGTTGCTGATGCCAGAAGCCCCCGTGATGGTAAATTCATCCAGAAACTGGGTACTTACAACCCCCTGACTATTCCTGCTACTATTGAGCTGGACCGTCAGAAAGCATTGGAATGGCTGAACAAAGGTGCTACACCTACCGATACTGTTCGCCGCATCCTTAGCTTTAAGGGAGTATTATATCTGAAGCATTTGCTGCGTGGTGTAAAACTGGGTTTATTTGATGAAACCGCGGCTATGCAGAAATTTACAACATGGAGTGCAGAGCACGAAGAGCACATTAAAAGGCGCCAGCAGAAAGCTATCGACGAAAGAAGAGCAAAACGCAGGGTAGCCAGTGCAGTTCCACGTAAAGTAGCTGAACCTAAAGCTGAAACTCCGGCACCTGAGGCAAGCGCAGAAGGTACCGAAGCTTAATATGGCTTACGGAACAAAAAATTAAAAGGGGCCGTCTCAAACCTGAAACAGCCTCTTTTTTTATGCCTGTCTGTTGCCAATAGATCTGCTTTTGCGTCTATTATTCAAATATGAAATATCCTCTATCTATTTATGCAATACTCTTGTTTTCATTTATATCGTTAAACTTTCAATGCGGTAAAGACAAGGAACTACTACCTGCCGAATCTGAAGAACCTCAAATATTCGAAATGCTGCTGGACATTGATCCGGTTAAGAAAAAGTATACAATTGGTGATACAATTTGGATAGACACCAACCTGCCCCATAAAATGCTCTCTGATGTAAAAGACCACACAAAAATCCTGGTTGATACAGTAAGGTACAATGTCCCTTTTATTTTTCGGGTTCTTACTACACAAACATTAGTTCCGGATGGAGGATTTTGCGAGTTTATCAATCCCCAACAACTACAATTAGCTACATCATCAGGTTATTACGACCCCAGGTATAATGTATATTGGAATTATAATACTGGCACTATTCAGAATTTCGGCTGTAACGAAAATCAATATAAATTTAAAATAGGCATCAGGCTAAATACTAAGGGAGCTTTTTACATTGGTATATCAGGAAGTCAGTTAACTAGTTGTGTCAATAATGAAAATGCACATCAAAACAGATACCTGCTGTTTAAGTTTAATGCAGCAGATGTAAACCAGGACGTGTACAACAATTTGCCAAAACTTTCGCAAAATAATCCTTACTGGATTGGTTTTGATGTAACCTCATTAAACGATAAAAAGGCATTTATAGTTGACGTAGAATAGTTTATACATTTCTATAGGTTCAATGCTTCTGAAAATCTTCATCAGGGTGTGCCTCATTATTATTAATTTCGGCAGATGAACACCGGGAAGGAATACATAAGCATCGGAAAAATAGCAGGTACCCACGGTCTTAAAGGAGATGTGGTGCTAAAGCACGCCCTGGGGAAAAAAACAACTTTTAAGGGTCTTAAAGTCATTTTTTTAAAAGATAAAAGCGG
>DAOLFI010000592.1:0-3212 GCA_035326385.1 Niabella sp. | reverse complement strand
GATAAGCGCAACATGACCTCTCCAAGGGTTATTACTTTTTTTGACATAAGACAATTTGATATTTGAAATTTAGAATTTTTAATTACAGGATTTAAGTTTCCGGTTACAGGTTATGTTGGCAACCGGTAACTGAATACTCATTAACGATTACTTACTTTAACGTATTAACTGGTGCAGGATCCATATCACTATATACCAGGTTTTCGCCGGCCATACCCCATATAAAGCCATAGTTGGCCGTTCCGCAACCAAAGTGCGTACTCCAGGGCGGAGATAATACGGCTTCATTATTAGCCATTACCAGGTGGCGCGACTCTGCCGGGTTACCCATAAAGTGGAACAGGCGCTGATCCTGTGGAAGATCAAAATAGAAATAAGCTTCCATGCGGCGTGTGTGTGTGTGCGGCGGAACAGAGTTCCAAACGCTTCCCGGAGCCAGTATGGTTAAGCCCATCACCAGCTGGCAGCTTTTAATACCATCGAGGTGAATGTATTTGTAAACAGTTCTTTTGTTAGAGGTAGCTTCTGCTCCCAGATCTACAGGAGATGCCTGCTCTTTTGTAAATAGCGTGTTAGGATGAGTAGCATGCGCAGGAGCTGATAAAATATAAAATATAGCAGGGGTCTTTTTGGAAGCTGATGCAAAGGTCACCTTTTTTGTTCCTTTGCCAAGGTACAGGCAGGAAAGCTTTTCCAGCTCATACTTTTTCCCATCGGCAGTTACCACACCCTTACCTCCTACATTGATAATGCCCATTTCCCTTCTTTCCAGGAAATGGTCTGCGCGCAGCTCAGGATGGTTGCCTAATGTAAGCGCCTTAGCCGCCGGAACAGCGCCGCCAACAATAACACGGTCGTAATGACTGTACACCAGCTTCAGCTGATCGGCCACCATTAGCTCCTTCACCAGGAAATTATCAATCAGCTTCTGGGTATCCATCTGTTTGGTTTCTTCAGGGCCCACCGCAAAGCGGATCTCCATATCACCGTCTGTAAATGTATTTGTTTTGTAATCTTTCAAGGACGGTGTGTTAGTTACTTTCTTTGCCATTATTTAAAATTCTACATTTTTAATTCAATGTCGTTTACTTAAGATGTTGGTGATAACACCAACATTGGCGGATTTCTCCTCCCCTTCGGGGAGGTTGGAAGGGGGCTATCTGCCCATCCAGCCGCCATCTACTACCAGCACGGTTCCGTTCACATAGTCCGATGCAGAAGCAGCAAGGAAGATAGCAGGACCTTTGTAATCTTCAGGAGTAGCCCAGCGACCTGCTGGGATCCGGCTAAGGATAGCTTCACTTCTTTCAGCATCTGCACGCAAGGCAGCTGTATTATTGGTAGCCACATAACCTGGCGCAATACCATTCACACACACACCTTTGCTTGCCCACTCATTGGAAAATGCCTTTACCAAACCCGCCAATGCCGATTTGCTGGCAGTATAGCCCGGTACATTAATACCTCCCTGAAAGCTGAGCAAAGAGCAGGTGAATACAATCTTTCCTCCGCCTTTTTCTATCATGTGTTTACCCAACTCACGGCCGAGGATGAATTGTGCATTAAGGTTAATATTAATCACCTTATCCCAATATTCATCTGAGTGCTCCGCAGCAGGGTTACGCATAATAACACCCGCATTATTGAAAGCTATATCAATACGTTCATTCTGCTCAAATACTTTTTTGAGGAAATCATATATCTGGGCACGATCAGATATATCTACTTTATGATAAGTAAATTTTCTGCCCAAAGCTTCAATTTGCTGCTGCGTTCCGCTGCAATCGTCTACTATGGAAGCGCCCACAATATCAGCACCTGCGCTTGCCAGCGCCACTGCCATTCCCTGGCCTATACCTGTATCACAACCCGTTACCACCGCTGTTTTGCCTGTAAGATCAAAAAGATTGTTACTCATATATTTTGTATGTTTTATTTAAGGTTCAGCGCCCCATCCATCCTCCATCCACCACTAGTATCGTACCATCTACATAGTCGGAGGCGTGCGAAGACAAAAACACAACCGGTCCTGCAAAATCCCGGGGTGTTCCCCAGCGGCCTGCAGGTATTCTGCCTAATATAGAGCTGCTCCTGTCTGTGTCTTCCCTCAGTGCCTGCGTGTTATCTGTACTGATATAACCAGGAGCTATGCCATTTACATTTACTCCCCTTCCGGCCCACTCGTTGCTCATAGCTTTTATTACACTGGCCAGAGCCCCTTTACTTGCTGCATAGCCCGGCACATTAATACCTCCCTGGAAAGAAAGCAAAGAACAGGTAAAAATGATCTTCCCTTTCCCATGTTCCAGCATGTGCTTACCAAACTCTCGGGCCAGGATAAATGGCGTATCCAGATTTATCATCAATACATCGTCCCACCACTCATCCGGATGCTCTGCCACCGGCTTGCGCATGATGGTTCCGGCGTTGTTTACCAGAATGTCGATACGCGGATTTTCTGCCAGCACTAATTTTATAAATTCATACACACTATTACGATCGGCCGCATCCATTTTATAGAACTTAAAACTACGCCCCAGCCGGCTTACCTGCTTTTCTATCTCTGAGCCCTCTTCCACAGTACGGGAGGCTACAATAATATCAGCGCCGGCTTCTGCCAAACCCAGGGCCATCCCGGCCCCGATGCCCTTATTACCACCGGTAACAAGGGCCGTTTTACCTGTAAGATCAAAATATTTTAAACTCATAGTTCCTGTATTAAATAAGCTTTTAGCCTACTTGCCGAAACTACAATTTTAATTTTAAGTTGAAATAGTTATTCGCATTATTAAAACAAATATCCTGCACTACCTGGCCTATCCATTCAATATTTGCCGGCAGCTCTCCATTTTCCACATCATTACCAAACAGGTTGCACAAAATCCTTCTGAAATACTCATGCCTGGGGAACGAAAGGAAGCTTCTTGAATCAGTAAGCATGCCTACAAACTTACTTAATAAACCCATGTTTGAAAGTGCATTCATTTGCTTAATCATTCCATCTTTCTGATCCAGGAACCACCAGCCTGAACCCCATTGTATTTTACCCGGAGCAGAACCATCGTTAAAATTACCTATCATGGTTGCCATTAACTCGTTATCTGCGGGGTTCAGGTTATAAAGGATCGTTTTGGTTAGCTTATCCCTGTCAATCAAACCGCCCAGGAATCTCGAAATAGAACGGGCATGTGAAAAATCGCCAATAGAATCCC
>DAOLFI010000591.1:0-3216 GCA_035326385.1 Niabella sp. | reverse complement strand
CCAGTTTGGAAGCTACTACAGCACCAATGCCAAAGAACGCACCATGCGGAAGCCCGGAGAAGAACCTTGCAAAAAGCAGACTGTAAAAATCGGGTGCAGCAGCAGAGATACCATTAAAGAAAGTGAATAATACCATTAACCCGATCAGCACTTTTTTAGGATTGTACTTTACGGAAACGGCTACCAGCAGGGGTGCTCCTACTATTACACCAAGCGCATAGGCAGATATCAGGTATCCTGCCATAGGAATACTTATGTGCAGGGATTGAGCTATATCCTGCATAAGCCCCATTATAATAAACTCAGTAGTGCCAATACCCAGGCCGCCTAATGCTAACGAAAATAATTTTTTGTTCATAATCAATATTTTAGCAATGGCAGGCGCAACATTAGTTATTGATCTGAAGCAAAAATAAGATTTTTTGTTTAATCGTTTAAACAAATTTATTAATTTTGCATTGAGTTTCTGCTCAAAAACATTTTGAACCACTCAATCCGGGAGCAGAAGGTATAAAAAAATTTCATCTGAGATTTTTTACCCGGTACCACAAATTCTATGATTACCGGGATTGTGATTAATTACATCCTCGTTTTTGACGGAACAGGTTCTAACTATAAAAAAGATACAACATGAAAAGAATAGCAGTAGATATGGATGGTGTGCTGGCCGATTGTTTTGAACAGTTTGTAAAGTATGAACAGGCCGACCTCGGTATCAGCAAGACCCTTACAGATGGAATAGGAAAAACAGAAGATGAAGCTTTTGCAAATGCAAGAACCTATCTTTATCAGCCGGGCTTTTTCAGGAACATGCGGGTAATACCCGGAAGCCAGGAAGTTTTATATAAACTCAATGAAGCGTATGAATTGTTTATTGTATCCTCGGCTACAGAGTTCCCCCAATCATTAATAGAAAAACAGGAATGGCTAAACGAACATTTTCCTTTTATCAGCTGGCAGCAGATGGTTTTTTGTGGTAAAAAAACAATGATCAGCGCCGATATCATGATAGATGACCATTTTAAAAACCTTGATTATTTTAAAGGCAGAACTATCTTGTTTACACAGCCCCATAACCAGCTGTCTGATGCAGGTAAACATACGCGTGTATATTCCTGGGAAGAGATTAGTCGCCTTTTGCTGAAGGATCAAAGTGTGAACGATAATCTTATTGACAGTGTAATAGAGTTTACTCCTGCCATCAGCAAATACGCATAGTTCTTCAGCGCCCTGTAGAACCGCGTTTTATAATTTCAGCAGGAATAAGAACCTGTTGTTCTATCTTGTTTTTTGTAATAATGTCCATGAGCAGATCAGTAGCTGTTTGGCCTAATTGCAGCATTGGTTGTTTCACAAACGTAAGTTGTGGCTGGTAGAAATCAAAGACCTCATGTTCGTCAAAAGCTATTACCTGCAATGTTTCCGGAATAGCAATACTTTTCTGCTGAAGGTACATTAATGCATGCACGGCAATCCTGTTAGAGACAAATAATATAGCATCAACAGCGGGCGCTGACAGCAGGGCGGCTACCGCTTTGATAATTTCTGCCGGATCGTTATCCATCCCTACTCTTTTTACCAGGCTTTTATCAGGTGTGATCTTTGCCTCTTTTAAAGCCCTGGTATATCCTTTGGTACGGTCATTCAAATGATGCAGGGCGGTTTTATAATTGATCAGCCCGATCCTTTTTTTGCCGTTTTCTATAAGAAGCTTTACTGCATCATAAGCGGCTTTAACATTGTTCACATTTACGTAGTGGGCCTCAATTTTCGGGAAATACCTGTCAACAATTACAAAAGGGAAATTGGTGTTTTTTAAACGGACGATCTGCTCTTCTGCACCTTCGGGAGGCAGCAGGATCAGGCCATCTACCTGCCTGTTCAGAAAAGTGTGGGTCAGCTTTTCGAAGCGTTCCAGGTCTTCATCAGAGCTGCCAAAAATTACCGTGTAGCCATACTTTGCGCCTTCATCTTCAATGATCCTTGCTAATGAAGAAGAAAAGGGGTTGGCTATATCTGCCACAACCAGGCCTATAGTAAAGGTTTTATTGGTCTTTAAACTTTTGGCGATCTGATTGGGCTGGTATTGCAGCCTTTTTGCAGTCTTTCTTATTTTATCAGCTACATCTTTGTTGATCCTGTTTTCAAAACGGTTGTTCAGGACATAGGAAACCAACGCTGCCGATACCCCTACTTCACGGGCAATATCCTTTAATGAAACTTTTCCTGTTTTTTGCTGCATTATGGCAAATGTAGCACATGATTTTTATCTGCCCTGATGGGGCCGGACATTCGAGAGAAATACCTAAATGTACCCATGTTTCCGCTATACGGCTTAGATGTACCATGACACAAAATTGTAAAAGGATATTTATCCATCAATATGTACATTCGCTTAGCTTATTTATAAAATTTTTTTGCATGTTCAAACATTTTTATTGCTTTTGCTTACTGCTGATTATTTTTATTCCGGCTATAGGCCAGTCCGTTAACTGGTCGGCTGATGGTTCCTCTTATTATCAGGTAGAAAATGGAGCCATTGTAAAAGTAAGGTTACCGGATAACTCAAAAACCATACTGGTTTCAAAAGAAAAACTCACACCTGCCGGTGCCTCCGGCGCTATTCCCATAAGAAGTTTTACGGTAAGCGCCGATGAATCAAAAGTGCTTATTTATAATAATACACAAAAAGTGTGGCGGCAGGATACCCGTGGTGATTATTGGGTATATAACAGAACATCAGGGCGCCTGCAGCAGTTAGGGAAGGGCCGTCCGTCGGCTTCTCTTATGTTTGCTAAACTATCCCCCGACAATACAAAGGCAGCTTACGTAAGTGATTATAACCTGTACGTGGAAGATCTGGCCACAGGTATTGTTACAGCATTGACTACAGGGGGCGACAGAAAAAATATTAATGGCACGTTTGACTGGGCCTATGAAGAAGAGTTTTTTTGCAGGGATGGTTTCAGATGGTCTCCCGACAGTAAAAAGATAGCTTATTGGAAAATAATAACGGGTGATACCAAGGTGTACTATATGGTAAACAATACTGATTCTATATATCCCGGGCTGATTCCTATAGAATACCCCGTGGCAGGAGAAAAGCCCTCGGTATTTAAAATAGGTGTAGTTGATATTGGCGCAGCTAAAACACAATGGATGAATATTCCGGATGATGCTGTTTGGGGATCGTATGTTCCGCGTATGGAATGGGCC
>DAOLFI010000590.1:0-3219 GCA_035326385.1 Niabella sp. | reverse complement strand
AAATTAACGGTTGACAAAGGAGTACTTGTGGTTTCCGGTGCCGACGAAGCAACGCTTTATTTAACTGCCGGAACTTCTTATAAAAACTTTAATGATGCAGGTGCTGACCCCACGCTGGCTTGTGTTAAAGCGCTACAATCGCTTCAGGGCAAAACCTATACTAGCCTGAAAGCCGCACATATCGCAGAATACAAAAAATGGTTCAACCCATTTTTTATCAGCTTGGGTGAAGATACAAGAGCAACTATACCAACTGATGAAAGGTTAAGCCGGTTCGCAGATGGAAAAGATCCTGCATTTGCAGCGTTATATCTGCAATACGGAAGGTACCTGCTTATATCCTCTTCGCGTCCGGGAACCATGCCTGCCAATCTGCAGGGTATCTGGAACGATTTAATTAATCCGCCCTGGGGTAGTAAATACACTACCAATATTAATGCGGAAATGAATTATTGGCCTGCCGAGTTATTAAATTTATCGCAAATGCACCAGCCGCTGTTCACCATGATCCGCGACCTGGCTATTACCGGCAAGCAAACCGCTAAAGATCATTACAACGCACCGGGATGGGTACTTCATCATAATACCGACCTATGGCGTGGCACAGCTCCCATCAATGCAGCCAATCATGGTATATGGCCAACAGGCGGGGCCTGGTTAACTATGCATTTGTGGGAACATTATTTATTTTCCCATGATCAAAAGTTTTTAAAAGATACCGCTTATACTCTTATGAAAGAGGCGGCGCTCTTTTTTGATCACTGTCTGGTAAAAGACTCTAAAACAGGCTATTTTATCAGCACGCCATCTAATTCGCCGGAGCAGGGAGGGCTTGTAGCGGGCCCTACAATGGATCATCAGATTATACGGGCATTGTTTAAAAGCGTAATTGAAGCCGCCAACATTTTGAATATTGATGAAGACTTACGGAAGAGACTGGGTGAGAAGTATAAGCAGATTGCTCCAAACATGATTGGTAAATACGGGCAATTACAGGAATGGATGCAGGATGCAGATGATCCAAACAACAAGCACCGGCACATTTCGCATTTATGGGGCATGTATCCGGGCAATGAAATCAACTACGATGAAACGCCTGCTTTAATGAACGCAGCAAAACAATCTTTACTATTTCGCGGAGATGAAGCTACCGGCTGGAGCCTGGGTTGGAAAATTAATTGCTGGGCACGTTTTAAAGATGGAGAGCATGCTTTCCAGATGATTAAAATGCTGCTAAGCCCCGTTACCGGTGGCGCCGGTAGTTATCCAAATCTTTTTGATGCGCATCCACCGTTTCAAATTGATGGAAACTTTGGGGGGGCGGCAGGTATAGGCGAAATGCTGATTCAAAGTCATACAGGCTTTATTGATATTTTCCCTGCTTTACCTGCCGCCTTTGCCAATGGTGAGGTAAAGGGTATTAAGGCAAGGGACGGCTTTGAGCTGAACATTAAATGGAGCGCCGGTAAGTTACAGTCAATGTCTGTAAGATCGCTGGCCGGCCAGCCTTTGAAGCTCAGGTATAATGGGCAAACTGTAAATATTACAACGCAAAAAAACAGGACTTATCATTTTAATGGAGCGCTTCAGCAGTTATAAAAAATATATTTCCGGACTGTTTAAACAAAATCCTTTTGCCGGAGCAAATAGAATGAGGTCTTACGTTGCGTTTCTGGCAGCTATCGGGATGTTTTGTAGCGCTGCTGTTGGCTATGCCCAGGTTCCTCCTCTTCATGCTGTTTCCGTTTCTTTCGGAGGGGGACGGGGCGAGGCTGGTCTCAATAGCAACTGGCGAACCACCGCCGGGGATGATGAAAACCCTGTTCCGGCTGCTTTTCAGATGAATGTAGATGACAGTAAATGGAAGCAGGTAAACGTACCGCATAACTGGGATGATTATCATGGTTACCGACGGCTGCTGCATGGCAATAAACATGGCGATGCATGGTATCGCAAAAAGATCAGTATTAAACACTCAAAAACCGGAAAACGTTTTTTCCTGTTTTTTGAAGGAGTAGGTTCTTATGCAACCGTATATATGAACGAAAAAAAAGTGGGAGAGCATGCAGGGGGAAGAACCACTTTTACTATTGATGTAACTGATCAGATCAAAACAGACGGTTCCGAAAATATACTGGCTATTCGGGCATGGCATCCGCCGTTTATAAAAGATCTGCCCTGGGTTTGCGGCGGGTGTAGTGATGAACGAGGTTTTAGCGAAGGCTCTCAGCCAATGGGTATTTTCAGGCCGGTACATTTGATAATCACTAATGAAGTGCGTATTGAACCTTTTGGTGTGCATGCCTGGGCCGATATTGAGGGTAGTAGCGCTTCCCTGCATATTACTACAACTTTAAAAAATTATTCAACCAGGCAAAGAAAGTTTAGCATTACGCACCACCTTGCAGATAGAACAGGCAAGATTATAACTACTATATCGCAGCATAAGACTGTTAGGGCCGCTGCTGTAATTGAAGTTCCCATAAAAAATATAACGCTTCAAAAAGTAAACTTGTGGTCGGACACAGATCCGTACCTGTACAAAATCGTTTCTGTTGTAAAAGAAAATAACAAAGAAATAGATAGGCTGGAAACTGATTTCGGCTTTAGAACGGTTAACTGGAGAACACCCACTAATCAATTTATTCTGAATGGTAAACCTGTTTTCATTAATGGAATTGCAGAGTACGAGCACCTTATAGGACAGGGTCATGCTTTCTCGCATGAACAGGTTGTATCAAGAGTAAAATGGTTGCAGGCCGCAGGCTTCAATGCTTTCAGGGACGGGCATCAGCCGCATAATCTGTTATACGGAAAACTGTTTAATGAGAAAGGTATTTTATGGTGGACGCAGCTTTCAGCGCATGTATGGTATGATACGCCGGAGTTTAGAAATAATTTCAAAAAGTTGTTAAAAGAGTGGGTTATTGAACGTCGTAACGATCCATCGGTAGTTATGTGGGGATTGCAAAATGAAAGCACATTACCAAAAGCGTTTGCAGAGGAATGCACTGAACTGATACGGTCTTTAGATCCTACTTCGGCTTCCCAGAGATTGGTTACCACCTGTAATGGCGGTGAAGGCTCTGACTGGAATGTGCCGCAGAACTGGACAGGAACTTATGGCGGTAATCCTGATCTGTACGGTGAAGATCTGAAGCGGCAGGTATTAGTGGGTGAGTATGGTGCCTGGCGCACTTTAGACCTCCATACTGAAGG